>JAHDBS010000450.1 GCA_020630225.1 Anaerolineales bacterium
GCTTTTTTCGTTAATTCAGCACAAATTCTAGATTAGCTTGAGTTCTGGATAACACGTTTGAATATATTACTCGAATTGTATTAGGTAGGCTGAGCTTGTCGGCCTACCTAATGTCCAGTGTCGCCTACCTTCTAAGCCTCCACGGTGGCGCCGGACCACCCATACTTCCAAATCCAAAGTACGGCATATCCTGCAATTGCACCGCCTAAATTCGCCAAAATATCAATCCAAGTATCCAAACCACTTGAATCGAATTCGTAGCCTGCATAAAACTTTGAGACAAATTCATATAGTTCAGAGAACACACTAAAGAAACAGGCAAAGAGAAGTAGCAAAATGAGATTTGCCACAAGGTGCTTGGACTTGCTATCGCGGATGGCTCGCAGAGTGAATAGGCCATCGCCATTAGCTACGTTCAAGTTGATCACAAAGTATTCGTAAATGAATGCAATAGCAAGTCCGCCGCCCATGAAGTGCAGCCACTTGTCATTGAATACCCAGTAAGGAATGAGACGAAACGAGAAAATAACCAACGCAGCAGCAATAAGATAGCCGTAGCTGCTAAAGTGATCCCGCCAAGATCGAGACGGTTGAATATCGCGCAGGAGGGGGAGTTTGAAGATGGCTAACAATACCAACGGTAATGTCAATGCATATAGCATAAACAAGACCCAAGCAATATTGAAAATTGGGTCGTACCAAGAAATATTTTCGATGAGATATTCAATTGGATTCGGCATAGTGCCGCTGTATTGTAACGGAGTCGTCTTGCTTAGTTCAACGTCGGTTGAATATTGTCGCTCGGCGCGAGTGATGTGTTGATAACACGGGCGCAGAATTTGAGGCGATTGACGACTTGATCTAGCTGCGGATCGGTTGCATATTTTTCTGGCATGCTGACCAAGAGACTACCGACCACGTTTTTACGGTGGTCAATAATAGGAACAGCTGTCCCGCAGACGCCGGGTGTGAGTTCGCCATGCGTAACTGCAAAACCATTGGCTTTGATATGAGACAGTTGACCTTGCAGCAGTCCCGCATCACTTGGGAGTTCAGTTTTGGCTTGAGCGCTGGGGGTATCGAGTAGACGCTGTAGCTTTTGTCGGTTGAGGTGCGCCAAAATGACGTTTGCCGCTGCGCCGCGTTCGAGCGAACTTGGCATGCCCCGGACGTGACTACTGACAAAGTTCTCCCCACCACGCTCTTGATGCACACATAAAATCTTGTGCTGATAGTAGCGGAACATCATGGCATAGCATGGGAATTCTTTGACAAGCTCCAACATGAAAGGTCGTCCTAGCTTAATAAGTGGGTCACTAATACGTAAGATGTAGTCAAGCTCAACGATGCGCGGCCCGAGTGTGTAGCCAACGCCAGGGACGGAAATTAGTAATCCTTCTTCATTGAGTGCTTTCACATAACGGTACACAGTTGCTTGGGGGTATCCTAACGCGTGCACCATTTCCTCAACAGTCCAGTCAAGCTTGTCAGCTTGAAATAGGCGCAGAACTTTGAGCATCTTCTTTAGACTTTTCATGTGTTTCGCATTATATAGGAATTCTGCCGATGTGGCATCGGTGAAAATCTAGACAAAATCTATTCAAATTTGACATATATCACATGTTTCTTCTTGCTATATGCGAAAAAACGATATGAGCAAAATATTTTCTTCTCACATAATAATAATTTGCGTGAAGCGTCTGCGTGCGAATTATTCGTTTACTGGGGTATTTATTCTTACTGGCCCTGATTACAATATCCTGTATGACCCAGAATATTCTTTTTATATGTTGTGATCAGTTGCGGAGAGATTTTTTGTCGTGTTATAGCGACGCATTCATTGAGACACCTAACATCGATTGGCTGGCGGCGAATGGCGTTCGCTTCGATGCCACTTATATTCAGTCCCCCACGTGTGGTCCCTCGCGCGCCTCGATGTACTCTGGGCAGTACGTATTTACCCATGGCGCAACCTATAACCAAATTCCACTGAGCGTTCACACGCGTAACATAGGCGACCATCTGAATGATGCTGGGATGCGTGCAATTCTGTTGGGGAAGTCCCACATGCGCGCTGACGTTGAAGGCATGCAACGCCTTGGAATCGATCCAAATAGCGACGTGGGTCAACGGCTGCGACAAGCAGGGTTTGAGATCTACGAACGGGATGACGGTATTCATTCGGACCCCATTTATTCACCTACCAATGCCTATGACCAATACCTGCGCGAGCAAGGGTATAACAATGAAAATCCGTGGGATCGGAATGCCAATGGCGTGCGGGATGAAAATGGCGAATTTGTTAGTGGCTGGGATCTGCGCTCGGCGCAATATCCGGCTGACATTGCAGAAGAACATTCTGAGACGCCTTACCTGACTCGCCGAGCCATTGAGTTCTTGGAAGAGGTTGATGATGCTAAACCATGGTGCTTGCATTTGAGCTACATCAAACCCCACTGGCCTTACGTTGTGCCAGATCCATATTTCAGCATGTATCAGGATGTTGAGTTTCCAGAACCAAACCGGTCAGAGACTGAGCGCGAAGATGCTCACCCCGTCTTTGCGGCCATGCGCGACACGCGTATTAGTAAAACGTTTGCGCGTGAAGACGTGCGGGATGCTGCAATTCGCGCTTATGCAGGTCTCGTCAAACAGATTGATGACCAGATGGGCGTGTTGTTTGACTATTTACGCAAGACAGGTCGCATTGAAAATACGGTGATTGTATTTACCAGCGATCATGGTGATTATTTGGGCGATCACTGGATGGGGGAGAAGAATTTCTTTTTTGAAGAATCGGTGCGTGTCCCCTTGCTGATCTTTGACCCGTCTAAGGCAGCAGATGCAACGCGCGGTACAGTTTGTAGAGAACTCACCGAACTCATTGATTTATTACCGACTTTTGTAGAGATTGCTGGCGGCAAACCTCACTTTCAATTGGAAGGGCAGTCACTTTTGCCATACATGCATGACAAATCGACCGAAAATCGCACCTATGCAGTCTGCGAACTAGACTACAGCTGCCGCCCTGAACACGATATCTTGCAACACTCAGCCGCGAGTGCGAGCCGGGCCTACATGTTGTGTACGTCGCGCTGGAAATACACACACTTTGATGGATATCGACCTATGTTGTTTGACTTGGAGAATGATCCTAACGAACGCATTGATCTCGGCGCACATCCAGATTTCGAACAAGAGCGAATAATGCTGAAAGGGATGTTGTTTGATTGGCTGACGCAACGACAGTCACGTATGTACTCGAATGCGCGTATGGCAACCCATGGAACCTTGGCTGCGGACGACGCTGAAGGGGTTTGGATTGGAGTATGGGATCATCGTGAGGAGTTGGATCCTAGCTTGTGGTATGAAAACAGGGGTCCTCTCGGACATATGTTGGGGTAAGTTGGCCTCCAATTTATTAGATTTATCGATTTAAGTGGCGCATCTTTTGACGTTCACTAGTGTACGAACTATAATCCAACCATTGGTTTCACAACCAGCTTGATGGAAAGGACATCCCATTAGGTTCCAGTTCAAAAATAGGCAACAACTTCGGTTGGTTGACGACATTTACTTTTTGTATCTGAACTTCAACACGCCACCCACGCCATACGGTGTAAATGCTACAAGTTAAAAACGTTTCCTTATCATTTGGTGGAACAAAAGCCTTGAACGATGTCAGCTTTGACGT
>JAHDBS010000028.1:0-6659 GCA_020630225.1 Anaerolineales bacterium
CATGCACTGGGTGATTCCCCAAGAACATTCCCAGAGTTTGTATTCAGTAATACGAATTGATCAATGATAGTTGAATATAGTATCTGGAATGATAAAGGCCAGCATCACTAGCCCACTTGCAAACAACCCAAAGAACGGTTGGCGCATTGCAGTAACAAGAGAGGCATCCCCACGCCGAATAAAGAACGTTAGCAATATCCATGCGAAGAGGAAAGGTGCGAACAACAAGAAGACTTGGCGCAACAGAGCAGTGATGCCCAGCGAAATCCCAAACAATAGCCAGTGAATTGGTTTATTTGGCCGCTCTTCATCAATTAGCAGCAGCGCATTATCGAGCACCCAAAGAATGCTCAATATATAAAATGACTCGGTCATCAACGCTGCAGAGTAATACACAAAGTAACCATAGACAGCTACCCATAGTGCAGCAACTAGCCCAGTCAAATTACCAAACAGTCGGCTGGCAATCCGGTAAACCAACAGCGGCATTAATATTCCAATCGCAAACACCTGCAGAATGCGCGCCAGTAATGGTGCTGTGCCAACAACTGAATAAATGACGTAAAGAAACCCCGTATAAAGGTAAGACCAGTGTGCAGTCGGTTCACCCGGAGGCGTTACAGGCCACCAAGACTCAGCAAAGGTAAACCCATAGCCCCCAACCAGACGGATAGCCAAATTATGGTAAGAAAGCTGATCGTGAATGCCAGGCAGCGGCAATACATCACTCCCCATATAAAGCGCCGCACCTAGTCTCAGCAAGACACTAAGCGCAAAGATCCCCAACAGCGCTGGCCGGAGTAATTTAGCTGCTTGCGTGCTCATAGACTGCATCCCATTGTGGATAAATCACGTTCCAATCATATTGTTCTGAAACGGTTTTGCGCCCTTCTCTCGCAAGGCTAGTGGCTAGCTCGTCATCCATCAAAATCTTTGAAATTGCTGCGACAAATGCTTCAGGTGTGTCAGCAATCAATATATCTTTACCATCTGTGTAGTTAATGCCTTCTGCACCAATTGTGGTTGACACAATAGGCACGCCCTTGGCCCACGCTGTCAGAATTTTCACACGCATTCCGCCACCAGCGCGCAAGGGCACAACAAACACGCGTGCGCGTTGCCAATACGCTTCCGGATCAATCACAAAACCAGGTGCAGCAACCCCGGCAACATGAATTGCCGCAGGTGGATTCTTGCCAATTGCATCAAATTGAGCCGCTGGAAATTGGCGATGTACTTGCGACCATGCAGTGTCAACAAACCAGCGAACGCCGTCAGCATTAGGTGGCCAATGCATGCCGCCAATAAAAAACACATTCTTAGCGTCTTCTACCCCACTGACAGGGATAGAGTCATTAGAGTCAATGCAAATTGGGATTGTTGGAAAACGCGCTGGCGCATTGCCATTTGAATACAAACTTAGCATTGAGTCGCAATCATCTGGTGTCAGGGCAACAACTTTGTCAAAATCCGTACAAATTTTGGCTTCATAACGGCGCATAAGCCGCTCTTCACGCTTGAAAAGCAACTTTACGGCTGGATTAGAGCTCGCATCTGCCATGCGCTGCGGCACGAGAAACACTGCATTGTGTTTATCAATTACAGTTTGAATTGGCTGATTTTGACCTTCTTGCTGTTGCTCTACAAACTGGGCATAGGGCGCCATCCAAATCTGGTCAGCATGGACAACATCATAGGTGTTGTCCTTTAAGTGATCCGCCAGCAATTGTTGCATCTCTGCGACTTCATCGCGCGTAATCAATAGCGGAATTCCAGTAAGCGCGCTTTTTGCCAAGGCCTTGACTTCACGTACTTTGGAACGCGTCATTTTGACTGTCAAAACGCTTGTTGTAAATTGCTCTAAGTGCGCAATTGATTCTGGTGTATCACTGTCACGCACAAAAGACACTAAGGTGACATCATAATTGCGCGCAAGATGGCGCAGGACATAGTATGCCCGCACCTTAGGCCCAGCGTCTAATGGATATGGCAAGACCTGTGAAAGGAAAAGAACGCGCATGTTACATCTCCCCTAAGCCAGCCAATAGCTTCCGATATTGACGGGTCTTCGTCGTGACATGTTCAGAGCCATCGCGTTTTAGCAGTGCTGAAACGCGGCTTCCTAACAAACGTGAGATCGATGCTGACCAAAGCACGCCTTTATATAAAGCAGTGTTCACTTTGCCACGGCGCTTACGGAAAAACTTTATCTTGTTCCGATACAGCTCTAAGAACATCTCATCTGCAACTTGACCAGTACTTTGCCCACCCAAGTGTGTAATCACTGACTGTGGGCAATACATTAGCTCGCGCCCAGTTGCGCGGATTTTTTCACAAAGGTCTACTTCTTCGGAATAAATGAAGTACGCTTCATCAAATCCGCTAAGTTCCCAATACAGCTTCGTCTTCATCAAGATGCAGGCACCAAGCAAAACGTCCACTGACTGCGGTGGCTTAGCTGCTGCAAAAAATGCTGTCGGATATTCAGCCAAAGGCCGTACTCGATCCAAATGAAACATTCGCCATGCTTCGCGCAACAGCGTTGGCGCAGGCCACGCAGACACTTGTAAAGAACCATCAGGGTTTTCCGTTCGCGGCCCAAGCGCACCAAGGTGCACATTCTCATTGAAATATTGCACCAGCGTGTCAATCGCTCCATCATGGACAATGGTGTCTGGATTGAGCAACAACACGTAAGGATATTGGGCTAATTCTGCTGCGCGATTATTCCCACCAGCAAAACCAAGATTGTCTTGTGATGCAATCAGGTTGACCGCTTCAAATTCTTCGGCAACTGCATCAGCAGTGCCGTCCGAAGAGGCATTGTCCAACAAAATAATTTCAAACTCAGTTTGATGGGTGTTGTCGTAAATTGAACGGAGGCAGTCCAACACGATTTCTCGCGTGTTCCAACTGACGATAATTATTGATACTCCGTTCATATACTTAGACTTAAGGCAACATCTGTAGACGCCACAGACGTTGTGAGGAAAACTACAGGAAAAATTGTATTACAGTGGTAACTGTTAACTCAATTTTAGTTTGGTAGACAAAAAATAAAATTATGCCGTAGTTTCGATAAAGTTAGAATCAGGTAATAGTTACCAGTCGAAGTTTGAGTCTTCAGACACAGGTTGGTGTGCATCATGCTGACGCTTTAACATCAGCAGCCCCCCTAAGAAGATCCAAGCGATAATTGAGCTGCGGAACCCAGCAACCCCAACGTTATAGGGAAATGGCAAGAACCAGTCGCCCAGCACACAGGCAACCAACGTGCCGCCCAGACCAGCTAAACAGCCGAAGACATAAGCACGTTCGAAGTCATCAGTCACAATTGACCGCAGCTTCCAGCCCACTGCGCTAATTGCCCCAAAGAACCAAATAAAACCGATCATGCCAAGCACGCCAGTTTGCGCCAAAATATCGACAAATTGGTTGTGAGAGTTGAATTTCACATACCAACCAAAGATTGGAAACTGAGGAGTATAGAAATAGTAATTAGCAGGCCCAACCCCAAAAATTGGACTGTTCAAGAAAATCTTTTGCAGGATGATTTGCCAGGCAGCAATCCGCGAAATAAAGCTGTACTGGTCATCACTAAACAACACTAACGTCTCAAGCGTTTGTCCACTTGTTAGTTCAAGTAAATCGACAGTTGGACGTGTTGTAAAGTCTGTCTGATACATCGTTGTTAGCCAATATCCGGTTGCTAACAAGCCAACAATAATCCCAATGCGTGGGTTTACTAAGAAGACTAAACAAATTACCGCACTAATGACGGGGATCCAACCGGACGCCCAGTGCCGTGCATCTGGATGCACTTGTGCATAGATGGTGGCAATTGTCAGAATGCCAAGCAATACTCGCAAGCGCCAATCCATAGAGCGGTTGAAAATCGATTGTGAGCCTGACATCACGACCAGCCAAACCCAAAATAGACTCCCAGTGGAACCGTTAGGATAAAACTGGGCAACTGGCGCTAATTGCGGGAAGATACGCGCTACTGCCTGAATTCCAGCAATAGTGACAAACGCAGCAACGAACCACTTCAGCCATCTAACGTCATTGATCTGATGCGCTACTGTGATGAGCGCAAGCGCTGAAAAGACATACAGCCCCCATGCCGCCACTCGTGTATTGAACGGTGCCAACTCTGCGAATGGATTCCACAAAATTGAACTGGCAGCCAATGACAGTGATGTCGCTACGATGAAGAAAATCAGCGCTGACATGACTGGTGAACGCATAATGTGCAAAGAGCCATCTAACAGCCCTTTCACAACCCAAATCCCAAACATAGCCGGGACAAGCAAGAACGCCAAATTGAGTTCAGACTCAGTGCCCGTCCCAAGCCCAGCAGAGACTAGCAAACCGCCTACAATAATTGCGAGCCAACCATAGCCTTCATCTTGCCACACCATCAGTCCACCAAACGCGGCGACAAGCAATGCAACAAACGCAATAGATGGCCGGAACGCTAACGCAATCGCTAATAACAATCCGCCGCCAATAACAGCGGCAGGAATTAGCCACGTGCGATTCTCATGTGCAAATTTTGAAGGTTGAAAAATTGACATAGTTAAGTAGTAACAACGTGCTCAAGTAAGCTTTCGAATTGCTTACCAACCGCGTCGCGCTCATATTTTTCTTCTACGACTGTGCGCCCTGCTGAACGCAACTTGTCATGCAAAGTAGCATCGTCTAAAAGCCGCACCACTGCTGATGAAAAGTCAGTCGCTGTATTTGCCTGTAAATAATGTTCTTCAGGCGTGATCAAAAGCCCTTCTGCGCCTTTTGATGTTGAAACAATCGGCGTTCCTAATGCTAGCGACTCCATAATCTTGAGCCGCGTGCCTGATCCCGATAGCAATGACACAATATTGACACTCGCATCCCAAATGTATGGACGAACGTCTTCGACTAGGCCAATAAACTTCACAGGCCGTTGTGATTCCCAATACGCAACGTCTAAATCAGCTGTAGCACCTAGAACTTTCAAGGTTACATTGGGGCGTACAGCCAATATGCTTGGGAAAATTTCCTCAAGAAACCAAACAACAGCTTCTTTATTTGGTGCATAGGTCAATGACCCTGAATACACCAGTGTCTCTGCAGTTTGTGCTGAAGTGTCAGCAAAGGTTAGCCGTGATAAGTCCAAGCTATGCGGCACAGTTTCCACAGCCACGTCTTCATCCACAATATCAGCAATGATTTGCTTTTCCAGATCAGAAGGAACTGTTGTCAACGCAAATTTTTGCAGTAGCGTCTGCAGATATGTTTTGGTTTTACGCCAAGTTAATGTGCGCGGCAAACGTGTTGTCAACGGCAAGCTAGGATCAATTGCATTGAGATAAGTCCCAACTTCCAAACAATCTAGCACCTGCGGCGCAGCGACCGCATCCGCAAGTCGTCCAGCATAGTATGAGATGCCACTCGCCGGCCCAACTTCTGATGTAATGACAGCATCATACTTAGTGGCCTGCATGATGTTACGCAGTGACGCTTCTAGTTCAGCGTCATGCCGCGCTACCAAATGCCGCGGATACTTTGAAAAGTAGCCCAGCTTAGCGCGTTTAGCGTCAAAGGTTGGCAACGGCACTGTTTGCACCATTGCACAACGCTGTTGCCACATTGGCAATTCACGCGCAACAATGTCTGGATCAAGCGTGTTTACATATGTAAACAGATCGACGTCATGATGCGCCGTAAGGTACGTCAGCAAATTGTTGATCCGAAGTTTCGCCCCATTAATTGGCGGAGAAGGAAACCACGTTGATAAAAATAACAATCGCATTTACTTACCCAAGAAACTTACGGTAATCAAGTTTGTAAGTCAGATCTTTAGAACGTTCACCAATCACTTTTGCTGGCACCCCAGCAACAATTTGATAGGGAGCCACATTCTTAGTCACAACCGCACCAGCGCCAACCACAGCACCTTTTTCCAAGGTGATGCCGGGCAAAATAGTCGCGCGACTGCCAATAAACACATAGTCTTGAATGTCTACGGCAGCACCGCGGTTGTCAAAACTTGGGCTATTTGGATCATGTTCAAGTGACAAAATCATGCAGCCTTCAGAGATGCTGACATTCTCACCGATAGTTAGACCCATCCGCGCATCAAGGAGCACATCGCGGTTTACAATCGTGTGGTCGCCAATGCCTAAACGCGTTGGTAAATACACACGGCAATTACGATGCACACTCGTTTTCTGGCCAACTTTTGCGCCTAGTATGCGCAAAATTAGCAAGCGGATGCGATTGGATGGAATTCGACATCCAATTTCAGCAACATAGTCACGCCCATCGTAAGCTAACCAATAGATCTTCAGCAAAAGCTCTTTGACTGGCTGAGGTAACCGTGAAAGACGTCCACCTGATGGTGAAGTCGGAACTGCAAACTCTTCAGACATAGACTAACTAGACAGTCTTGGAGACCCTTGCGTCATGTGCCAACGTTGAAAATAGTCTGCGACTTCTTCAATCATGCGGTCCATGGTGAAACGGCTAAGGACTGCTTTTCGTCCACCAGAGACTAGCTTGTCGCACAGTCGAATATCGCTGTACAAGCGCACCAATGCATTTGCTAATTCAACCGAGTTTGCTGGCTGAAAAGTAAGCCCATTGATATTGTTTTTCAAAATTTCCGGCGTACCGCC
>JAHDBS010000028.1:6759-22380 GCA_020630225.1 Anaerolineales bacterium
CCCGGCTCGCGCATGTCAGACGGCATACCGCGGAATGGAAACTGCTCTGGATCAATGCCATTGTGACAGACCGTGACATGGTCGGCTGGCACACCACACTTAAGCATGCGCTGCCGTTCGTATTCACTCACGGTTAGAACATTGCGTAATTTCAAGCGCTTGCCCATATCGTCGGATTTTGCGACAAACGGGCCTAATGCCATCCGCACTAGATTACCCACACCAGACTTCGCATCACCAGCCCAGTACCGATCCACAACAGACGGATCAGTCGGACTTACGCCAGCAACATAGTAAGACACAATATAACGATCTTGTGCCTCTGCATGTTGCATCAGGCTGTAATCTAAATAGATGTTTGGCCAGAACATCACCACATCAGGTGATTTTTCTTCTATAAGCTGATTGTAAATATTGAGGTTATGCGACCGTCGCTTAGACACCTGTAACAGCTGCTGGGCTGGGACAGGCATGCTAGCCTCAAAATTGATTGGCGGCTGCAGTAGCCTCAAAATAGGCTCTGAGTCAAGATGAGTGGCTTCGTCCTGGTTGCACAAAATTGTCACCGCATGCCCTGCTTCCCGCAGTCCATGGGCTAAGTCATAACAAAGTTGTGCATATCCACCGCGGTCTACTGGCGGATACTGGTCACAGACAAAAATGATGTTCATCTTTAGTTCGTAATCATCCGGATCTTTCGCCAAGCGTTGAAATATCCAACACCACTAGCGAAATCACCGCTCTTTAGTTTCCATTTTGCCATCCCTAACGCCCAACTGCGCAGGTAAGCATAGGCTTGTTTAGCAAGCTTTGGTTGCGGCACGTCGTAATGCTCAGTTAGTGCAATTTCAACTGCCTGCTGATATTCTAAAATTTCTTGCCCACGGCTAAAGCGGCTCGTTTCTTGGTCAGCATGCGCTCGATAGTCAATTAAGGGCGCAGCAAGATAGCCAACTTTATGCTGACTAGCAATGCGCAACCACATTTCTAAATCACAGGTAAATGCTAACCTTGCATCAAACCAGTGGTCAGAAACAGCATCACGCCGAAACATCACGCTGGGCATACAGATAATATTGCCTTCGGTTAGCAGTCGTTTTACTGCTGCTTCTCCAGCATAGAGCGTGTCTTCAGCTGCTTGAGATTCAGGCAGCCAGTGTCCACCAATCACATGATCATTCGCATCAATTTGACGAATGTTGGAATACACAAAACCCAAATCGGCATGCTGCTGCATTAGAGCAACTTTTGCAGCCAAGTTTTCTGGGTGCATCAGATCATCCTGATGCATTAGCACTAGCAAATCAGCTGTGCCTTTTTCTAAAGCCGCATTCCAATTGCCAACCAGGCCTAGTCGCGTTTCGTTTTGAAAGAAGCGAATCCGCTCATCGGCATAACTGGCGACAATTTGCGGCGTCTCATCTTGCACTGGCTCATTTGTAATGACCAACTCAAAGTCAGTAAACGTCTGTGCCAGAACGCTATCTATTGCTGCGGCAATGTACCGCTCACCTTTGTAAACAGGCAAGCAAACTGAAACGGTTGGCACTACGCAATTCCAGCGTTGGTACGCACACCTAACATCGCTTGTTGCAAATGATGTTCAAGTGCGTCAGTTGCATTAGCCCAGGACCATTGCGTTAGAGCGCGCTCGCGCCCCACTGCCCCAAGTTGTTCCGCGCGCTCTGGATCTGCTAGCAGCGCTTGTACAGCGGCTGCAAAATTAGCAGTATTACGATCTGTCAAAATCCCAACTTGGGCGTCGACCGTTTCACGGACACCCGCTTCAGCGACTGCCACAATTGGCGTTCCTGCAGCCATCGCTTCCAGTGGCACTAATCCGAATGGCTCTAAGATCGGTGCGTAAGCAAGTAATCTGGCATTCGCATATAGCTGTCTTAGATGCTTGTCATCAATCACGCTATTGATCTCTAACTGCACTTGGTGTTTTTCAGCCAGTTGCAATAGCAATTGATGCTCTTCAGAATAATTCGCATCGGCTGTGATCACCATGCGTGGGCGAACATTTTCAGGCAATAGGCCAAGCGCTTCAATAACAAATCGATGGCCTTTGCGATAAATCAATGAACCAACAGAGATTACATAGTCACCACGCGGGTCACCAGTAGGTGCAAACTTTTCGGTATCTACACCAAGGTAAGACACTAAAGCAGGCACGCCATAGTATTGAAAGTACGACTCAGCTGTAAAGAAAGAATTTGTCACAACATAGGGCGCGACTTGCGATGTACGTCGTTCTTCTTTAGTTTCAAATACCGCACGTCGCTTGTCAGTCAGACCGTAAAAGCGCTGCTTGACACTCTCTTCATTACGATGAGGATCGAGCACCTGCAAATATTGCTGTTCCCGCTCGTAAGGGCCGTGGTGAATATAAAACACGCTTGGTGTTTTCAAATAACGCAACAAATATGGCTTGAGACTGATAATGCAGTCATTCAACCAGACTACATCAAACCCTTTCGCATCAATTTGCGCAGCAAAGTCGCGCGAAGCAGTATCTAAAGCTTGTAATGTCCGAATGCGGCGCAGTGCATTAACATGTGGCGATATGCCGGGAATTGGCACATGCTTGTAAGGCAACGGTGTGAACGGCAGCTCGATTGTGCCAACAACGGCATCCGTCAATGGCAAAAAGTCAGTATTTGCAGTTGGAAACCGGTATTCTGTTAGCTGATGCCCACGCTGCGCAAGCTGATGGGAAAGATCATAGACCGCGCGCTTTGCCCCACCTGAGGGCAAATTATGAAACAGCGCGATGTTGAGCGCACGCATGCCAGCTTAGTAAGAGCGTCGCCTGCGGAGCGTGTAAATCACAACGCCCAATACAAGCAGCCCAACCGGGATGAAACCAATCATCAATGCTGTTTGTTGATTGAACATTGCGCCAGAAGACTGACCTTCGTCATTGAATGGTTCCGGTGCAATAAGCCGTGGATCTTCTTCTGCACTTGCAACACTATCTCCAGCTTGCCCGTCAGCACTGTTCGCATCCTCATTTTCTCTGGTAACCGGCAAAGTGTCCGATACAGGCGCAGGGCGACTATCAGTTTCAACTTGGAAATGCCAAATGTCACCAATGCCTTCGTTTTGCATCACAATATGCAATTGATTGCCTAAGACCAGACTAGCTTCAGGAAAGTGAGCTTGAGCATATTTAGGTGCATCAACCACGCGCACGACGGGATTCCACTCGCCACCTTCAGGCAATGTTGAGTAGTAAATTCCTTCGGGTTCACGCAACTGCGCAATGAAGTGCAAATTCCCTTCAGCATCTGAGACCATTGAGTCCCAACCAGCCAACGACTGCATGTCTGCGAAAATACGCTCGCGTACAGACCAAGTTTGACCATAGTCCGTCGAAACGCGATAACAGCGATGCGGATTGAAACCACAGGTGTAAACCAAGTGCAGCTTTCCATCTCGCGTAAATTCAATATTTGGCGCTTCAGCCCACTTTTCACCCGCTTTCAGCTGACCAATAAGCGCCGGTAGCGTCCAAGTATCACCGCCATCTGGTGAGCTAGCATAATAAATCTTTTCGCCAAGCCAACGTGGTGGTGTGGCCTCGACCCAGACAGCATGAATACCGCCACGGTCATCAAATGCCATCCGCGGCTTGAGTGAGGCAACTGGCAGGTCAGAGTTCACAGCGCTTACAATGCGTGAACGTGTCCAAGTATCACCTTTATCATCAGAACGAATATAGGCAACGTTACCGTCACCACCATCGCTTGAGGCAACACGTGAGTAAAGCACATGCAGTGAGCCATCGTCATCAATCAACAAGTGGCTGCGGTCAACGCCTTGGGCTTCCACAATCGGTTCAAACACTTCCCAACTACGCGTGTTACTAGCAGTTCCCATTGGGGCCCGGCCAAAGCGCAAGCCAATTTTGATATCAGACCAAACTGCGTAAATGAACCCATCATTCCCAACTTTTAGACTTGGGTGAATGAGGTGTGGCGCATCTTGATCTGCAATGATGATATCTGCTGGCGGTGTCCAAGCGTTGATCTCATCATCCCAACGTGAGTAGTACAACGTATCGCCAAGCTCCAGCGGTCGACGCGGTGGTGCAGGCAACTTGCCGCCAAACTTTTGGGCCCAAACAACGTGAACCCCACCCCACTGGTCAGTGGCGATGGTTGGCCAAGTCGCACTAGACTCAGTTTGTGAAATATCGACGACAGGCGTCCAGAATTCTTGCGACTCGACTTGCGTCACGCCAAAGACAGCGACACAAAAAGCCAGCAAAACAGCTACACGGTAGCGTTGTTGAAAAAGCAAATTTCGAAACATCAAATACAGTTACGATGAAGGTTGCAGATCACCTGAGCCACCCAAACGGGCATATAGCTGCGGGAATGACCAACGCGCTAGTAAACGCGCCCAGAGGCCATAAGCAATCGGCATGTTGAACGGAGACGTTAGCAAGGCACGCAAATGGTTGCGCAATGCCGCACCACGTTCACCGTATTTCATTTGTTCAGTTGCTAGCCAGTAATAATTGAAAGCTAGCTGTTTTTTGATCAACTTATCAAAACGAAAGTTGAATTGTTTGTTCAAAAACCGATACAAGGTCAAATGCGCTTGTACTTTCTTGCGCAAATCAACCCCAGACCAAATACCGCCATCGTGTAATCGATAGCGTGCAACGACTTGGTCTAAAAATGCGAGTTTGCCAGTATCCGCGTTCATCAAATGCAATGGCCAGTCGACCATTGGCACTTGGGCATCACGAATAAAGTCAGGAAATTCTCCAAATAAATCGCGCCGATACATAACCGCCATATTTGGAATGTAATCAGCAATTAGCAGATCTTCGATAGTGCTAACCGGCTTGATCTCATGCGGGAAGTAGTGATCCCGCACCAAGTCGCCTTGCGTGTTAATCAGTTCAACGTCTGCAAACACAGTCGAATGGTCAGGATTTGCATCCAGATGATCCGCAAACTTTTGCAGTTTTTTTGGATCTGTCCAATAGTCATCGCCTTCTAAGTGCGCAAAGTAAACGCCTTTGGCAGCTTTATAGACTTGAATAAAATTGCGATGTGCCCCTAAGTTTTGCGTCTTTGGCAACAACTTCACAACATCTGGGTATTGCTCAACGTACGCCTCAATTAGATCTCGCGTATTGTCTGGCGAGCAATCCTCACCAATCACCAATTCATACTCAAAATCAGTTTCCTGCATCAGCACACTATCAATCGCTTCAGCGATAAACGGCGCGTGATTATAGGTAATCATGAGGACACTGACTTTCGGCTGAGACATACGGGTTATGCATTAACCTCAGCAGCGTTAGCAACAATGAAGCGAATCACTTCGCAGACACGCGCCACATCGTCTGGATTGACAGCGGTGCCAGTTGGCAAAATCATGGTTTGTTCGCTAAGCGTCTGGGTGTTTGGCAGTAATAAACCAGCGTGTGGGAACAGAGAAGAATAAGGCTCCATTCGGTGCACACCAGGATAAAAATAACGCCGCGCCAAAATATTTTCAGCGTGCAGCAATTCAACCAAGCGATTGCGCGAAATTCCAGCGCCATCAGCATCTACTTCCAACACAATGTATTGATAGTTGCGCTTTTCCGCTTCGTCATATTCGAACATGCGGATGCCTGGAATATTAGCTAGGCCTTCACGATAGGCAACGTAATTCTTGTAGTTGGTTGCAATAAAGTGATCCAAACTTTCTAAGCTGGTAAGGCCCATGGCTGCCGCAACTTCGGTCATTTTGCCATTCGTTCCAACATAGTCCACTTGGTCATAGCCAGCAAAACCAAAATTCTTCATGAAACGGATGCGTTCAGCGAGTTCATCATCGTTAGTGGTGACCGCCCCGCCCTCAAACGAATTCATGAACTTAGTGGCATGGAAACTAAAGACCTCTGCATCACCAAAGCCCCCTAGCATTTTGCCTTGATGCGAACAGCCAAATGCATGTGCTGCATCAAACATCAATTTGAGACCATGCTTTTCAGCAATGGTTTCCAACACATCTGGAACACATGGTGTCCCCCAAACATGCACCCCAATAATCGCTGTTGTGCGCGGGGTAATAAATTGCTCAATCTGTTCCGGATCTAGATTGTGTGTCTTCGGATCGATATCCGCAAAGATAGGGGTGATTTCTTGCCATTGCAACGCATGCGCTGTCGCCACAAACGTAAATGATGGCACGATGACTTCACCCGTCACGCCAGCCGCCCGCGCTACAATTTCGAGCGCAATGGTGGCATTACACATCGCAATACAGTGCTTCACACCAAGATAATCAGCAATTTTTTGCTCAAATTCTTTGACGTAAGGACCATTGTTAGACAACCAGCGATTGTCTAGCATGTCACCGATGCGGTTCATGAGGACATCGCGGTCACCAATGTTTGGGCGTCCGACATGCAATTTTTCAGGAAACGCTGGCGCGCCACCATAGCTGGCTAAATCTGATACAACTGATTTCATTTTGGAATATGCCAACCGGCTTCCCGGGTTTTGATTACTTTCGCTGGAGCACCAACTGCCGTCACATTGTCAGGCAGGTCTTTGGTAACAACTGCACCAGCACCTACAATTGACCAAGACCCAATTGTGGTCTTTGGAATAATTGCAGCACCGCTACCAACGTACGCCCCTTCTTTGAAGGTCACATTTCCAGAAATATTTACACCGGGAGCAGTAGTTGAAAATGGCGCCATCAGCACATCATGTCCTACCGTTGTTGATAAGTTCAAATGGACATGATCAGCCAATTCAATTTGACTAGTAAGGTTACATCCCGCGGCCATCACCACCCCTTTGCCAAATTTCACATAGCGTGAATATGTACAATTTGGATGGATAGCACTGGTAAATTCAACGCCAGTTTGCTCAGCACGCTTCACAAATTGATAGCGTAAATGCGACTCACCAACGCCGCAAACAGCCGAAACTTTGTCAGCATTTGCAGACAGCCAGCTTAGGTCGCCTAAAATTGGCAAATCATTGACGATGGTGCCAGGCTCACCGTACTTTGCATCAACGATGAAGCCTAGAACACGAATGTCTTCGCCTAAGGCTTCACGACGCGCGTCGTAAATATATTGCACTTCACGCGCTAGTCCCCCAGCGCCTAAGATCACAATTGGTTTATCCACGATAGTCGACAGTCCAATCCAAAGTTGGGCGCACAGCGCCGGGCCATTTACCGTACCAGTTGCCTTCACGTTCGACGTCTTGAACTTCGAACATCAAAATATCTGGAGCATCGAGCAATGCAACCGATGTGTCTTGCACCACTAATAAGCGCACACGATAGGTCGCATCATTTAGCAAACCTGCTGGAATATGACATACCCCGTTGACCAGCCCTTTTGCAAAGCGCTGCGGAGGACTGACCACATTCATAATGCAGACATCTTCAAGATTATGAATAATGAGGCTGAAATTCAGTTCAACATCAGCTTGATAATTGTGAAATGCGAATTGCAAATCAACAGGCGTATTGACGTTGATGTCATCAAACGCTACGCCGTCTTGCGGAACAACTCGAACAGACTGCAAGCGGACCTTGTCGTCCCCTGGTGCAGTGTCGGGATCTTCCCAAACTTGCTCTGCAGTTGAGACCGCCGCCGTTTGAAGATAACCTTGCACAATCTTTTGTGCAGAGCCAATTTCACGTACACCACCGCCCTCAAGCCAAACAGCACGATGGCACAAGCTTTGAACAGCGGTCATGTTATGACTAACAAACAACACTGTGCGGCCTTCACCAGCCACATCGCTCATTTTGCCAAGGCATTTCTTTTGGAATGCAGCATCGCCAACGGCCAGGACTTCATCCACCAAGAGAATTTCAGGCTCTAGGTGCGCCGCAACGGCAAACGCCAAACGCACATACATCCCGCTTGAGTAACGCTTGACTGGGGTATCTAAGAATTTTTCAATTTCCGCAAACGCAACAATTTCATCAAACTTGCGCGTAATCTCTGTGCGGCGCATGCCCAAAATGGCACCATTAAGAAAAATATTTTCACGCCCAGTTAGTTCAGGGTGAAACCCTGTCCCAACTTCAAGCAATGAACCAATCCGACCATTGATAACAGCCCGGCCTTCCGTTGGCTCAGTAATACGAGACAAAATTTTGAGCAACGTGCTTTTGCCAGCACCGTTACGCCCAACGAGTCCAATCACCTCGCCATGTTTGACGTCAAAGCTAATGTTGCGCAAGGCCCAGAAATCATCTGTATTGCTTTGCGCATTGCCCTGCAAGCGCTTAAGCGGCGACTTGATGACGTTGACCAGTGCGTCACGTAGCGTGTCATTGCTGCTGCGAGCAGCGCCAATTTCAAACTTCTTGCCGATGTTATCGACATTTACTGCTAGCGCTGTCATTAGACGATATCCGCAAAGGTACGTTCAGTTGAACGGAAAAAGAACATCCCTGTAACCAGCACCAAAATTGAGATGCCAACAGAGATTGCATAGAGTTGGAGAGGAAGTTGAGCACCGGGGTATTGCCCACCAAGTAAAGCCCAACGGAAGCCTTCCACAACGCCTGTCATTGGATTCAACGCCAGTACCCAGCGAAAACTTTCTGGGAAGATGCTAGTGGCATACATAACTGGTGTAGCAAACCACCAAGTTTGCACAATAAATGGCACCAAGTGCTTGATATCACGATAGTGCACATTCAATGCAGACAACCATAGGCTAAAGCCTAGTGCTGTCAAAATCCCAAACAGCAAAAATACCGGCAACAATAAGATTTCGATGCCCGGCACAATGCGGTAACTTAGCAATACTGCAATCAACACGACAAAGGCAATTGCAAAGTCAACTAACCCTGCTAGCACCGCAGAAAGTGGCACCAATAAGCGTGGGAAGTAAACCTTCGTAACAAGCTGAGCGCCTTCGACAAGGCTAATAGACGCCCGTCCAAGTGCTCCGGCAAAGTAAGTCCAAGGCACAAGCGCCGCAAACGCAAACGCCGGATACGGAACGCCATTTGAAGGGACTTGCAGCAATATGCCAAAGATGACGTAGTACAGCCCAAGCATAATGAGCGGTTGCAGCACAATCCAAGCAATGCCAAGCGCAGTTTGCTTGTAGCGGACTTTCACATCACGCCAGACTAGAAAGTACAGCAACTCACGAAATGCCCAAACCTGATCAAGCTGCAGCGCAGCCAATCCAGTTGTTTTCCGGATGATGGTCTGCGGCATATCAGATTGTTGCTCAACTTGATTGTCGAGCGAGAGTTGATCAGTTAATGCCATGATTATTGTCGTCGGCGCAAGAACAGCAGTGAGAAAAGCGTTACAGCAATCATCCCAACAGCTACCAATGCAATTTGGAGATTGCGCGAACTAGAGCTGTCATTGGCAGCATCGACTGCATCATAATCAACAACAGGTGGAGCTGGCATCACCGTAGGACCGATTTTAGTCAACGTTGGGGCAACAGCTATCGCATCACCAGCATCTTCAGTCGGCTCAAGCGCTGTATCCTCGACAGCAGGCTGTGTTGGGAAGACTTCTTGTGCAGCAATCAATTCCGACGTGACTTGACGTTGGGTATAGCCAACAACATATTGCGGCACGCCACTTGAAGTGGTCGCTTGTACACGATAGACCAAGCCGAGCTTCCCATTTGGCAACAATTGAGCGCGAACGCCTGCATCTTGAGCAGCATCAATGCCTAACAAAGTGGTGTCATAACCAACCCACTCTTGACCGTTCCAGAACGTAAAGAACAAAGACGCTGAGTTTTGTTCAGTTGTCAAAATACCTGACAAATAAATGTCATCTTGACCGTTTGAAGCAAATCCAAAGTCAGTGGTGACATTTTGGGTGCCTGGAATTGCGCTTGCTTCACTCCACGTTTGACCATTATCTGGACTCCACTGGTGCCAGACTTCTAAGCCTGCGAAGCCAATGCGAACCCACGTAATATGAACTTGGCCATTATTGGTAAGCTCAAGCTGCGGGTAACCAGCACCATCAAGATCGATAATGCCTGGTTCACTCCATGTCAGCCCCTGGTCGTCAGAATAGGCATAGTATGCGCCTAATGGGTCTTCTGAGCTTGGCAGAGTTGAATGTGCCCAAACCGCATGTAAGCGACCGTTACGGTCAATTCGCAAGTCTGTGTTGCGTGCCATTTGCCAATTATCAGCAGCGGCATCAAACACTAAGGTTGGCGCTGACCAATTCAAACCTTGGTCAGTAGACAGAGTGTGATACACCCCGCGATTTTCGTTCAACGGCACAGTGTAAATTGCATGCAAAGTCTGATCTGGTGAAAGCGCCAAGCTTGGCCACCCACCAACGTCACCAACTGCAGGCAGTGGAATTTCTTTAATCCAGCTATCTTCAGAAACAGCATCACGACCAAAGGTCCGTGAATAGAGCACCGTTCCGGTAGGCCCGTTACTCCAAGCTGCATGCAAAATGCCATTTGCATCGGTCACAAGTGACGGATGCGCGACCCGCGTTTCGGGATCAATCACTGTGGCAATTGCAGACCAGTTTTCACCATCGCCACGCAAGTAAGCAAAACTAGTATTGTCTACTTCCGTAGTATTTGCAGCTTCACCCCACATAATGTGTAGGTTGCCACCTGGCTCTACAGCCACTGATGGAATGCCAACATTTACTGTTGTATTAGACAGAACAACGCCTGGCTCCCACGCTTGTTCCAACACGGGCAGCAATTCAGTTGTGGTTGGGACACTCTTAGAAACAACAATGTCGCCACCTTGGTCACAACCAACGACCGAAACTGCTGAGCCATTTTGAACAGCGCTCGCACAGCCAATAGTCGATGTTCGATTGGTGATTGGATTTTGAAAATCAAACTGAATTGCAAGTGGGTCTGACCAGCTTTGTCCGTCCCAAATCATGAGATGGGTCCGAGCCTGATCACCCACACCAGTTTTGTTCACATACAGCAGTTTATTTTCAGGAGTGATGTGATAGCTATCTTCACCTAAACATCCTCCAAGCGATTCAAGGACGCGAGATGGTGTTGTCCAAGATTCACCGCCATTGACAGACACTTGTTGATAGACATTACAGGTTTCCCCTGCTTCCCACAGACGCAAGTAGCTACCTTCAGAAAGAGGCAATAAACGAATGTGTTGTGCTGGGCGATCTTGTAATGATTCAACGTTACGTGGCGATTCAAAGGATTGTCCGCCGTCTGTAGAACGTGATAAGTAACTCAGGTCTAATTGTGGGTCATCCCAACCGACCAAGAGCTGCCCGCCATTTTCTGCAATCCGAATATGACCTTCGCCTTTTTCAATGGTGCGGAAATAATTTGAGACGGTAATTGGAACCGCGCTATCAAACGACTCGCCATCATCAGTTGAGACACGATAGTATGCCCCAGCAGGGAATTGATCGCTTTCTGTTGCACGTAAATAAGCAACGTGAATAACATCACTGCTACTTACACGAATGTCCCAACCAACAGGCCCTGTAGCGGCCCGCTTAGGGGCTGACCATGAGTTGCTATCCGCAGTTGAGCGCGTGCTCATCAAGTTATCGTTTTCGTCCATCCAGAAGACGACAGCAGTGCCGCTTTCAGTGACATAAACGCGCAAATATTCTGGTGCCTGCACTTTTTGATCAACTTGACTGGTTACACCAACCACATCTGGGATGGTGCGTGGAACCGTCCAGCCCCCCACTGTGGTGTACGCATATTGGGCAAAGTTGAATTCATCCCACCAAACTGAATGTAATGTCCCATCGCTTTGAACAGCGACTGATGGCATTGAAGCTGACCCTGACTGAGACAGGTTCAATGGCTGTGTCCAAACATCTCCTGGTTCAGGAATAGCAGTTGGGAATGCAGTTGGTAACGGAATTGGAGTTGGAACTGGCGTCCGTGTTGGGAAAACGACTGGACGCGAAGTTGGTGAAGGCTCGGCTGGCGGAACTGTTTCGCCCACACCTGTTGCTGGCGATTCGGTTCCAGCAATAATGATGCTTGGAGCGCCACCCGCTGGATCGGTCAAGATCACAATACCGCCAAATGCAGGCCCGCCATCACCAATTTCTGGAGTAAGCACTGGGCCACCAAGGCCTGGCAACAGCACAACCGGTGTGTCTAAAGCTACGGCTGTATTTGTCGGTTCAGCGTCTCCAGGCTCTGGGGTGTCTGAAATTACAAATAATTCAGGAGTTGCTTCCGAGAAATCTCCGTCACCCGACCCTTCCTGAACCTCAGTAGATTGTTCAGGAACTGGCGTCGCTTCAGATGTATCTTCATCTTCACCTTCTTGGGCCCAGACAGAAACAGGAACTGATCCAAAAAACAAGGCTAAGACAACTATCGTAGCTAAAGCTGCCAACGAAACGCGTCGATAAAACTTCATAAAATAATGACTTGAAAGTTTAGATCCTGCAAATAAGTTCTACAGGCAATTTACACGAATAGCCGCCTACAAATGCAGACGGCTTAGTATCAAAATGTGGAGCTCGGTATGGGGGAAAGACCTAGTCTTCGCCAACCCAACCTAGCGTTTGCAAACCAATGTCAATCGCACTACGGAACCCTTGCCACGTATTCATAGATCGCAACATGGTCCAAATTGGCTTTGGCCGGAACGCCCATTCGCGGAATGCACGCTTTTGCCAATACATCAGTTCTTCTGCGGAAAGGTTTTCATAGTCAAGGACTGTACCCTTGTCCATATCAACTTCTTCCCAGTTCGTTCCAGAGCGGAACCAGTTATTTTCAATGACTTCAAAGAAGAATGGCGTTCCTGGATATGGTGCAGCAACGTGGAACAGCGCAATATCAAGATCAACTTCCTTGGAGAAGGCCATTGTTTCTTTGATGGAGTCAACGGTTTCACCAGGTAACCCAATGATGAAGTAACCCCAATTCTTGATGCCAGCTTCCTTAGCCCACTTGAGTGCCTTGTGCGCTTGTTCTTTCTTATAGCCCTTACGAGCACGCTTCAAGACCATTTCATTAGCGCTTTCAATCCCCCAAGAAATGAGCATACATCCAGCTTTACCCATCTTGTGGAGCAATTCTTCATCAACATAGTCAACACGACTATTACATGTCCACGTCAGACCAAGGTCTTCTTCAATGAGTAAGTCACAAAGTTCCATTACCTGATCACGGTTTACCGTAAACAAGTCAGCGTACATATGCACATGCACAATACCAAGGTCTTTGAGCAACTTCATTTCTTCAACAAGCAGCTTTGGCGAACGCAAACGCACTGAGTTCTGATAACTCACGTGCTTGATGCAGTATTTACACCCTGCTGGACACCCGCGGCTTGTAACAATGAACGTAAACTTACCTTTGATCATCGGCATTCGATATTTGTCGAATGGCAACAAATGATGCATCGGCATTGGCAGGTCGTCTAAGCTTTCGAAGAAGTGACGGTCCCAGTTTGAAATGATTTCACTATTCCAACGCCAGCTAAGGCCGCGAATTGCAGCTAGCTGATCATAACTTGGTTGGGCACCATCATATGCAGAGACTGGCTTTGCAGGCAGCACAGGTAAGACAAAATTTTCAGCGCCTTTCTTCTTGGTCGCTTTCTTGATTGCTTTTGTAGCCGTGCCATGCGCTTTATTGAAAGATTTTGCAGTGCCGTTGAAGCCATTAGCGTTTTCTTCAGCAACTTGCCCCATCGCTTCATTTGGATAAGTCCAAGCAGGTTTCCAGGTAGCATCTTCTTGCCACATCTTCCAAATTCGACTTTGGCCTTCCAGCCACTGTCCGGTTTTTGGATCACAAAGCTTGCCTTCTTCACCAATATCCCAGCGACCGTTGACTGCTTCAAGCGTGTCAACTAATTCACGCAGGGTCATTTCTGGTTCACCACGCAAGACATAGTCGAGTGCGGGGAATTGACGTAAGGTTTCACGCGCAACTGGTGTTACATGTGTCCCAAAACCAATCGTGACTGCCCCAAGACTTTTTGCCAAAAACACACCATACATATCGTTGGTGAGCGTTGGTGCAGTAACTTGCGTTAGATAATATTTTGGACGAACTTCACGCAAATAGTCTTCAAAGTCAGGCCATGACATGCGTTCAGCCATTGCATCACTAACAGCGACCGTATATTCTGGCACCATCAACGCAGCCATTTGCGCCAAACTGACTTGTGGCCACACCATGTTTTCACGCGTCCGACGGCCAACACGATGTTGAGTCCGAATCCACAGCGCGCCATCTGGTGCAGGTGGATTGACTAACATTACGTCAGCCTTAGACTCAGTTTTACGGGCAACTGCCCCATCACGCACAATTTGATCGGCGTCTGGGAAATTCGCCTCAGGCAACGACACAATCCGTCGTGTGCCTAAGTTATTTTTTACATCTTCCGGAATAGTATCCGTCAGTTTTACGGCTGAATCTGCCATAAAGAAACCTCGTTTTTCAGTGCCCACCCGCGTTGTAAAGGGTGCGAATGGCTAAAAATTAAGCCGCCACATAGTGATGCAGCGGAAATTGAAAATTTAGCGATTGCGAATGCCTTTGATATCTTGCTCGGCATGCAGATCGCGCAAAGATAGTTCTTCTAAAATGCGCATCACGATCCATGATGTCATGAGTTGCAACCCAACCAAAATGACCATTGCGCTGCTAACCAAGTACAACCACAAACGTGAAACGTCCCAACCATTGATCCCAAGAACCATAGACGCTATCGCTGCTGCTACCCCAATAATGGTCATCAGCAAGCCGATGCGGCCAAACTTACGATCTAACGGTGGATCAAACATTGGCTTCCCGAACATACCTGCTTGCGTAGGCAAATTACCAACCAATGCAACTAAATAATTGAAGGTAGCACCCAAGTTGAAGAGGCTAACCCCGGCGACACCACAAACAAGTGCTGCAAAGATCCCTGCAACACCCCAACCGCCAAGCGTGGTAACACCACTCAAGCGTGCGGCGAGCACAGCAACCCCAATTACGGCAGCGATTGCAATCCCTAACAAGCCGAGAATACCGAAGACCCGTACTGGGTTGTAACCTAGCGTTGTCCAAGTGATGGTTTGAACATAGCGCAACCCATCTTTTACAACGCTCAGCTTAGAGTCGCCAACGCGTTCGCTGTATGGAATGGGGATTTCAACCATTTTGATGTTTTCGTGCATAGCACGCACACTCATAATTGGCGTGAAATTCAAACCATCTGGCAGTGGATAGAGTTTTTGAAGGCTAGTGCGTTTGATCACACGTTGACCGCTAGCAGAGTCCGTAATGCGGCGCGTGCCAAGCAAGGTCAGCATGTTTGCAAAGATAAAGTTCCCAATTTTGCGGACAAGCGGCATACCAGTTTCAGCACCAGCCATGCGGGTCCCGATGACCAAGTCATAACCTGTCAATGCTTTGGCACACAAGCGTGGAAAATGTTCTGGAGGATAAGTACCGTCAGCATCTAGAAAAGAGACATAGTCGCCTTTTGCTTGTGCCAAACCAGTCTTAATTGCGGCACCATAGCCACGATTAACATCGTGCTGAATGAGTTTTGCACCGTCATAGCTATTGACGATATCTGCTGTGCGGTCGGTCGAGCCGTCGTCTACAACGATCAATTCAGGGCCGCTCATTCCAATCTTGTTCAGTT
>JAHDBS010000451.1:0-1212 GCA_020630225.1 Anaerolineales bacterium
CCACTATCCCTAACCTTTTTTCAAACGCATTTGCAATCGGTAGGCAAATAACCTCAGGTAAAATGAAGCCGAGCTCTTATGCAAGTTAGCGTTTCATTCATAGACATCCTTGTCATCAGCCTTTCAGGTGCAGCCATTTTGGCAGGCTGTGTTACGTCTTGGTTCTTGTTAACGCGCTACACCACGTTTCGTCGCGCTAACTATTTTTTTGTCCTCTTGCTAGCCGCGCTTGTTGTATTTGAAATTGCCGAAGCCCTTATCTATGGCAATATCATTCACAACAGTATTAGCACAGCCTACCTTCCCATTGACTACACTTGGGTATATGGGCCGGCGCTGTATTTCTCTGTGCGCCGCATGGTGCATCCTGAAGATCCATGGAAGCCACGCTACTGGTTGCATTTTGTGTTGCCAATGTTGCAGCCGGTTTACTTGCTCACCCTGACTATTGGGGGCGCTCCGCTAAAGGAATGGTTTTGGTTCAACATCGATCAGCCTTGGTTTGCCGAAGTCGATAACTACTACACAGCGTTTGCGATGCTGGGCTATGGCGTGGCGGCGTGGCGCTACATGCACAATACGCAGCCTAAGACCAAAACCCTCAAGCTTGCGGAACGTTGGTTGAACGAAATCTTGTTGATCTTCCTAGGGTGTGGGGTATTGCTGCTAGTCGTCGATATGCTTATTCCGGACTTGCTCTATCTGTTTACGGGGTATTCACTTTGGGAAGTGCGCGAGTATAAAGGGTCAGTCACGTTAGTCTATAGCTTGGCAATTGCTATTACCTGCTTTCGAACGCTCATCTTCAATCAGATGGCGGATTTTCAGACCGAGCAGAATACGCGCAAAGAAGACTATTCAATTGATAGCGAGCAGCTTGCCGACTATGCTAAGCGGTTTACGGAATATCTGGATCGTGACAAGCCGTACTTGGACTCCAAGCTAACGTTGCAAGCTGCTGCCAAGGCGCTCGAGATGCCTGCACGGCATTTGTCTTACATCATCAATGAAAAATTTGATCAGAATTTTTCAGAACTCATCAACGGATATCGCGTTCAAGCCGCTTGCGACATCCTCACCGCCCCCGGCAATAACTACAAAAGCGTTTTAGACATTGGCCTCGAAGCGGGGTTTAGTTCCAAATCCACTTTCAACCGCGTTTTCAAACAAGTCACAGGGCAAACCCCAAGTCAATATCGTTCGAAAGAGTAA
>JAHDBS010000451.1:1312-3657 GCA_020630225.1 Anaerolineales bacterium
GCAACTTCAAAGGACTTTGAGTGGTGATACAGGCTAGAACCACGTCCCAAATCTTCCGAATACTCAAAAAACCGTCCCAAATCTTCCTTAGAGCGACGATTTCTCCCCAAAATCGCATACTCATGTCATCAACGCGCTGGAACACAACTGCCAGCCCAGACATGCATAAGGAAATTTACGATGGTACAAACACTCACCACACTATTTGAAATTCGGTCTACGCCACAGGTAAAAACAGACCGTCCTGTGAGCACACTCACATTCGATTGGATGTTTATAACGCTCACCTTGCTCATGACTGTGGGCATTATGATGGATGTCTGGTCGCACTTTGAGTTTGGTCCAGATCAATCGATCTTCAATCCGTTTCACTTACTTTTCTATAGTGCCTTAGGCGCGATTACGCTGCTGTTACTTGGGGTTCAGACCTACAACGTGCGTGAAGGCTTTGCCTTTGAATACGCATTGCCGCAGGGTTACGGGCTAGGGTTACTTGGTGCATTGCTGTTTGGCGCATCGGGCGTGATTGACCTAACTGTGCATGCGTTGTTTGGGTTTGAGAGCGGCATTGAGGCTTTGACTAGTCCAGCGCACTTACTACTCTTCATTACTTGGTCAATGATTGTTCTCGCGCCAATTCAAGCGGTTCGAGCACGGTTGGCTGCACACCCCGCAGACGACAACTTTCGTAATCGTCTGCCGTCACTGTTAGCATTCGGCTGTTTACTCTTCAACTTCTCACTCCCGCTAATGGAGTATTTCCCAATGGGGAACCAGCCATTCATGTTGCAGTTCTTCCGCGCCGAGAACACGTTCCATACCTTGGCCCTTGGGATCAGCGGAACATTGCTCCAAACCGTCGTGACCATGGGTGTCATCCTCTGGTTTACGCGGTCTACCCGCGTACCGTTTGGCGGCTACACCATTGCATTGACGATCCTAGGGCTGTTCTTCACGATTATCAATCCATGGCTGATGCCAGTGATTGCATTCTTCGCTTGGGGCCTCACATTGGATGTGCTCTATCGCATCATCCAGCCTGTTCCACAATCGTCAGCACGTTTCATTTTGTTTGGCTTGCTTGGGGCGGTTGCCATGTGGGCGGCAACGTACGGGACCTACATTTACATGTTTGGTTTACAAAATATCTACTATTCGGGCTACAACGCATTCGGTTCAGTGGCCCAAGCAGTTGCGCTGAGCGGGTTGCTCGCGTACCTCATCAATTCATCTGCAGCGCCTGTTGCTGCCAAGGAGGTTTCTCATGCGTAAGGTTATTGTTTCTTTTGTGATTGCAGTGATGTTGGTTGGCTGTGCAGCTGAGCCAAATCGTGAATTTGAAAGCACATCGTTATTTGGTCGTCTAAGTGAGCGCTTCCAGCTTGGCAGCACCGCAGAAACCATCGATTACAAATTACAGCATGAAGACTATGTCATTACCATTGATGCCGAAGTGCTATCCCGCCGTGATGGTGAAATCATGTTGGACATTGTTGACCAAGACACAGGGCTGCCCGTCGAAAACTTATCGGTCGCACTTACGCTGTGTAGCTGGCGTAATCCAGAGGCGCATGACTGGAGTGCTCCAGAGGTGTGTGATGCGCAAGACGCATTAGCCATCACCAAACACGTGTCAACTAGCTTTGATCCGGCAACTGGCTACACCAGTGAGGCATTTACATGGGATGTGGTGAGCGATTGGCGCGTGATGGTTGACATTGCTGGAAGCGAAATGCTGATCACTGACTTAGAGGTGTATCCAGAAGGGCCGCGCATCACCACGCAATTTGAACTCATCAATGTCTTCCTGCCCTTTATGATGATTGCTTTGTTCTTCGTTGCTAGCGTTTTACGTAACAAAATGATGTTGCGCCCATTGGCAACGCCAAAGGTAAGTGCATCATGATGATTGGCGCAGCAATGCTTCACGGTCAGTATGGCATCTGGGATGAACTTATCCCATCACTTGTCGTGTTAGTCATCATCTCTGGTTTTTTGTATCTGAACTTCAGACTGGCATATAAGAATGATGATACAAACGCTGAAAACGTAACGTGATTGAAACCGACAAAAATAGTTTTCCTTGTCAGAAAATCCGTCAGAAATAATCTGCATACTAATAGTGAGTTCGGCGACAACGCACACAACATCGCAGCACCGTCGGGCTCACAAGGAAGTTAGTATCGGTAACAGTAACGGTAGTTCTCTCCAACTTAGGTAAAGTACAGTACAGGTAACAGGCAAGAGCTCGCGCAGGCGAGCTTTTTGCTTTAAATGCGCTGTAAAACGTGAGACTGTGCCAATTGCATATCAATCTGAAATTTAGTTTAGGTTGTCAGAAAGAT
>JAHDBS010000452.1 GCA_020630225.1 Anaerolineales bacterium
AGGAAGGCTAGGATAGAGCCGCTGCTAAAACCAGCGAAGCCGAGCGAAACGAAGGCGTCTACCGTTGAGCAGATAGAGAGAATAACTGCAAGCGCGATCATGATGAGAACAGGTAGCAATGGCCCGTTGTTCAATTGGCGCAGCAGTTCTTGCGGCACTAACGTTTGCATTATTGACGCGAGCGCGGTCCCGAAGACCAAGTAGCGCCCCATTTCAAAGAATTCATCACCAGCAATGACAATGGCCTGATTGATACGTTCACGCCAGCTGTGTTTTGCCTGTGCCGGAACCTGATCTACGCTAGCGCCGCTCAGCGTAGGCAGTGAATTTGCCCGCACGACTTGTAGCGGATCTTTTTCAACAGAGAAGATCAGACCAACGATCATTGCAATGACCACACTCAGGCCAAAGCGCCAGTAAAGCATTGGGCCAAACCCGTAAGCGTTTGCCGTACTTGCCAACACAATGGGATTCACGACAGGGGCAGCAAGCAAAAACGTAATCCCAATTGAGATCGGTAAGCCTTTGCTGAAAAGACGGCGTGTCAATGGCACAACGCCACACTCACAGACAGGAAAGAAAAAGCCCATCGCGCCACCGGCTAGTGCACCAAGCAACGCATTGCGTGGCATCAGGGCAATTAGGTCTTCTTTACGCACAAAGACCTCCACAATGCCAGAGGCTAAGGTGCCAAGTAGCAAAAATGGCGCGGCCTCAATAAAGATGCCCAAAAAGATTGTGGCGAATGTTTGAATACGATCCCCTACAACTGCAAAGCGACTAGCTGGTTCTAAGGTGTAGAGCCAATAGGCTAGTGCAGCTACGAGTAGCGCAACTGCAAGCAAAATGAGTAAGGGGGACGTTTGGCGTTTTTCAGTCATTTCATTGATTATAGAGGGAGACGCCGCGTTCTGAATGCGATCCGCTCTACATTACTAAGAAGCGTTAATGCCAGCGTAAGTAATCAGTCAGGTTACACGTCTGATGTGTAAACCCGCCTACAAAATAAGTGATGCAAGTGAGAAAAGTGGTTTTATCATCTTTTGGCTGTAAAAGTACCATTTTTTCTGCGACGTCTATATAAAAATTTTAAATGCATAGCTGTCTGTGCTATGCCTAGCTGCACTAGACCTGTCTGGGATGCCAAACCAGCCTACATAAGGGAGAACAAAAATGAACACCACTGTTACCAAAACGAAGGTTGCAACATGGAGCAGTCTGCCAGACCGTGACCCGCAATATGCCCTGGTCGCCAATGTAGACCTTGTCGTTGTGCGCTATGACGACCAAGTGTCGGTGCTATATGGCCGGTGTTTGCATCGGGGCGCATTGTTATCAGATGGGCATGTCGATGGTGACAATCTGATTTGTGGCGTGCATGACTGGGACTACCGCGTGGATACGGGCATTAGTGAATATAACAATGCCGAAGTGCTCGACAAGTTCACTGCTTGGATCGATGAAGACGATGATGCGGTCTACGTTGACGAAACCGAGATTGCTGCATGGCATGCAAAACATCCGCAAGCATACAACCGCGATGCCTACCTTGGTCTCTATGCAGACAACACTGGCACTGCCGATGAACCGCACAACAAATATATTCAAAAAATTGCCAAGCGTGGCATAGATGGTGTGCCGCATCATGGCTTTGGCTCATCGATGGGCGTCTCGCGACTGGAGTTACCAAGCTGGGATGATATTCAACTGGTCACGGCGCAAATGGCGCGTCGTCCGCTGTTAGAAGACGTGCCCGTTGCTACCAAGCTCGTCATTGGGCCGAATGCAGAAAAGCCGTTGGAATTAGACATCCCTTTGTTTGTGAGTGACATGAGCTTTGGCGCACTTAGTGAAGAAGCCAAGGTGGCGTTGGCGATGGGCGCAGAGATGGCTGGAACGGGGATCTGCTCTGGTGAGGGTGGCATGTTGCCAGAAGAGCAGGCGCAGAACTCACGTTATTTCTATGAATATGCTTCCGGTAAGTTTGGGTTTAGCTGGGACAAAGTTGCGAAGGCGCAAGCATTTCATTTCAAAGGTGGCCAAGGTGCGAAAACTGGTACAGGCGGTCATTTACCGGGCAGCAAAGTCAAAGGCAAAATTGCCGAAGTGCGGCAGCTCACGCCGGGGACCAATGCGGTGAGTCCGCCAACTTTTGATGATCTCATTACGGCGGCAGACTACAAAGCCTTTGCAGATAAGGCGCGTGAAGTAGCCGGTGGTATTCCAATTGGGTTCAAGCTGTCTGCGCAACATATTGAAGCAGACATTGATTTTGCGCTGGCAGCCAGTGCAGATTACATTATTTTGGATGGCCGCGGCGGTGGCACTGGATCAGCGCCAAATATTTTCAAGAATAATATTTCCGTCCCGACTATTCCTGCTTTGGCGCGCGCGCGTCGACACTTGGATCGGATTGGACGGAAAGACATCACCTTGATTATTACTGGCGGTTTGCGCACAGAGTCTGACTTTGTCAAAGCGCTCGCGTTAGGCGCTGACGGTGTGGCGCTGTCAAACTCTGCGATGCAAGCGATTGGCTGCGTGGGTATGCGGGCATGTCATACGAACAATTGCCCTGTTGGGATTGCGACACAAAAAGAAGATTTGCGTTATCGGCTGAAAATTCGACAGTCTGCGACACAATTGAAGAATTTCTTCGACGTCAGCACACATCTGATGCAAGTGTTAGCGCGCGCCTGTGGCCATGATGCGCTGAGTGGCTTCAATGCGAGTGACCTTACCACTTTTAAGCGTGATATGGCTGAGCTGACGGGCATCGACTACGGTGGTGTCTGGGGCCGTTAGACGCTATTGCCTGCGGAGTTGCGCGGATGGGGAACTTGATACTTCGTGTCAAACCGCCCCGTTCGCGTAATTCGTGTCCGAAAAAATCATTCAAACAACAATCCGCGTTTATCCGTGCTCGTCCGCGGCTAATTCCTCCCATCACCGTATAATTACGTCATGAATTGGCTTCTTGCATTGGCATATTTCGCGCACTTTGTGGCGACGGTTGTTTGGGTTGGCGGGCTCGCATTGCTGTCGCTGGTCATCTGGCCGGTGGTCAAGCAAACCCTCTCCCCAGAGGATGCCAGCAAAGTAATGTTTGGTCTCCAAAAACGCTTCTCGCCATTGGCAATTTTGTCATTAGCGGTTCTCACCGGGACTGGCCTAATGCAGATGTCTGCCGCCCCGCAATATGAAGGCTTGCTTGTCATTGATAACGGTTGGTCAATTGCGATCCTCATCAAGCACATTGGCTATGCGGTGATGGTCATCATTGGCGCTTACCTTACTTGGGGACTGTTACCTAAGTTAGCCCATAACGCCTTGCTAATGGGCGCAGGCAAAGAACCAGACGGTCTTATTCAACTCCAAAAACGCCAAGCGCGTTTGCATTACCTCAATTTTGCGTGTGGCCTCTTTGTGCTGCTATTCACAGCCATCGCGCGAGTGTTATAGTACGACAAACCAGCGTTGTTACGCGGTAACGAAGTTGCAAAGTTACGCTGTGCAGTCATGCGTAACCTTGGAACCTCGCAACGTCGTAACAATATAGAATCTCAACTATCAAGCCAGTCTGTAACATACAACCATGTTCGAATTTTTATTCTTAGGCACTTCAGCCTCAGCGCCTTCGGTGCATCGGG
>JAHDBS010000029.1 GCA_020630225.1 Anaerolineales bacterium
GTGGGCTATGTCGAAGACTTAGATGACTTCAATGCCCATGCACCGCGCTTTGGCATACAGGCCTTACCACGCATTCTGGTTGTGATTGATGAGTACAACAGCTTGGTCGCCCAAACGGGTGGACTGAACAAGCCCTTTGCCAAACGCACGCAACAGTTGGCTAACTTGGGGCGTAAATGGGGCATTCATCTGCTATTGGCAGGCCAGACCTTTCACGCCAGCAAGGTCGGTGAAATTCGGGATCAGATGCAAACGCGTATCTGTCTCTGGGTGGAAAACGCCAACACCTCCAACTATGTGGTTGGACATCGACGGGCAGCCAAGCTGACGGCCAATACGCCAGGGCGCGGCTATGTCAAAGGTGTGAATGCGCTGGTGCAGTGCTATCGCATGGAAAAGCATTTATTGCTGGATCTGATGACAACCGTTGCGCGCCCCTCTGTGCTGACCGTTGAACAGATCGCACTGATTGACATCTTTATGGCAGATGAACAACGGGTGCGTTATCAGGCGCTCTTGCCACATGGGTATTCAGAGCGTCAGGCCAAAGCCATCGTCACTGACTTTGACCAGCGCGGTTGGGCCAAGAAAGAGCGGCAGCTAAACAATGCTCGCTATCTGACGGAGACCGTACTTGCGCTTTACCAACAGGAGCAATGCCAATGAAAGCCTCTACCGGACAACTCTGGGGGCGGCCATGCAGTTTACAAGCGGTCGCAACCGATGAAAGTGAAGGGCTGCTGATGACAGTGACTAGCCTAGATGGCTTAGTCCAGATGCAAGAAGTGCTCGTGGTTGGCGATGATGCGATCAAGGCGTATGCCTATTTAGAAGCAGCGCGACAGATGGCGTATGCCGCCAAGCTGATGATGCAAGCACGGGGCTTCTATCGCAAGCGCTTTGATCAAGCCAATACTGTGCTGGTTACCAGCGGCGAAGGTGCGATCTATTTCCCTGTTCCTGAAGAAATTGAGCTGCTGGCCAAACGTATTCAAGCCATGCCGCATGAACATGGGGAGTTCACCATCGCTAGCTTGAGCGAGCACTATGCCGCAATCCCGCGCAAGCATCCAATTCGTAACATCACGAGGCCGTAACTGGCGAGACCGTAGCACCTATTGACGGTGACGGCCTACAGCTAGAGGGACGGCGTCGTAGTACGGCGTCGTGCCAGCAGCTTTTTTGAGAAGCAGGTGTCTGCGGCAAGGAGGTTATTGCAAGGATTTTCGCTCTGAGAACGCAGTGATGTGAAAGCCATCAATGACGGACACGATGCTGAAGGTAAATGCCTGAACAGGCTGAAAATGCAACACAGACAAAGTTGCGATCAACAAAACAAACGAGTCCCTGTCCGCGACAGTGCTGACAGCGACAGACACAATTTTCAAACAAAACAGATGGAGTTGCCCTAATGCAGTACCCATCTACAAACAAGGAATTTCAATGAACAAACGCTCTCAATTTTTACTTACGCTACTGCCCCTCTGCTTGGTCGCCTGTGGCGCATTCACGCCAGACACTCCTGCGGATGCGGGCGTACCACTCGCCACTGCGGTGTCTGCAAGCGCCCAAGACGCTGGAGGCAGTAGCGCAGAAGACGCAGCACTTCCTGAGCCAGACGCACATGCAGAAGACGCAGCACTTCCTGAGCCAGACGCACATGCAGAAGACATCCCCGAAGTCTCTTGTGAAGACTTGCAACATGCCTATGTAGACGCATTTCAAGCAGAGGACGCAGATGTACAAGCCCAAGCGCTACTAGACAACAGTTGCGACTTTCCTGTCTGGTGGCTAGATGAACTGAGCTTAGACGAAAACGACATTCGCCAAGGCCCTCGCAACATTGTGGATCTGGCGTATGCCCAAGCATGGCAAGCATGGAACTTTGAAAACTATCTTGATGGATGGCCTGAAGGAGGGGCTGAAGCACTGTTGGCAACCAGACCAACCTATTTCACCGATCACTATCTGAGCGATGACACAGTGACGTGGTATGCGCCAACTTATGAACAAGCGGATCAGTATTGGGTACGACAGACAACCACGAACGACATCCGCCAAGCCAAGGATTTTGCCAACTTTTCTGAAGATGGCTTGTATGTGAATGTGGAATTTGTCTTTCCAGAAAACGCAGTGGAAGGACGCCGCTATTTGATCTCAACTGGACAACTGGATCCAGAGGCTGAAGTGGCAAACTTTGGCAATTTCTACCAGCGCTACGTGATGCAGTACGACATCCACGATGGACGCTGGAAAGTCTTCTCTGCTGACGGCGGAGGAGTGAACTAGTTTGATCGTTGGCTAGTTGGTTAGTGAGGCTCTGAATGATCCAACGCACTAACAAACCAGCCAACTAACCAACTAACGCTTGTCCTCGCGAAGGCGGGGAAACTAAGGAACAAACTTATGAAACTTTATGTGGGCTATGACCCCGGATTTGGAAATGTAAAAGTCTGTGCTGATGGCCTGACTGCCGTGGTGCAATCTGCGGCGTATCAGGTGACGGATGGCTTGCAAGGCAACAACAAGAGCTTTGCGGGACTGCGTTACAAAGAGCCTGAATACGTCGTGTGTGCAGGTGGTGAACTGGTGGCGGTTGGTAAAGACAGTTGGACAGTCAGCCGCAAGCCGCTGCTTAATATGGACTACACCTCATTGTTTACCCATGGGCGCAAGATGGTGTTTTATGCAGCGATGTCTGAGTTGCTAGTGCCAGACACTTGCCCAGACATCCACCTGATGATTGGGTTGCCAGTCAGTGTGACCACGAATGCAGAAACGATGGCGCTGCTGAAGACTGACATTACGAAACTGCGCGGCGAACATCGCTTTGAAGTTGGCAACAAGCACTACCGCATGAACATTGAACGGGTGCAGCACTTAGCGCAACCGGTTGGCGCTTGGTCAGACGTAATGATCCGCAACAACGTGCGCAATGCAAACTGGAAGACAGCACAAGTCGGCGTGATTGACATCGGCATGAATACGCTGGATCTATTTGGCGTCATCGGTGGGCGATTGGAACGCCGCTATTTAGGTGGCGCGGATTTAGGCATGAGCTTTTTGATTGGCCAACTGGAAGGCTACCGCAAGAGCGATGGCTATTCACGTGAAGAAGTTGCGGCGCTAATTATGTCTGGCAAGCTGACAGTGCCTGAAGACATGCTGACGTCATACACCGCCGAGGTGTTGAGCTTTATTCGCGACACGTGGGGGAAAGGCATTCGTCACTTGAGCCGCATTGTCTTGGTTGGTGGTGGCAGCGTGGTGATCAAACAGCGCTTGAAGCAAGCCTTGGAGTCACGCGGTGCCAACGTATACGTCCCGCAAGATCCAGTAACAGCCAATGTGGTTGGCTTAGGGAAGATGGTGAAATGGCAAAACGACCGCAACAAACGCTAAAAACGCTCGCGCTTCAAGACGGGCGAGTGGTCTCACGCTGTAACACCATCTTGACCTTTCATCATGGAAGAGATGACAAACTGATTGCCGCCATCAACCGACGGCTCGCTGGCGGTGAATATCTGGCATCCATCATTGTCAGCATGATGCGCGAAGGCTGGATGGAGATTGGCGCTGCCGACTTTGACGAAGCGGTTGAAGACGATGACGAAATGTTTGACTTAGCAATGCTAGGAGGTGGTGAGTTCTAAGGAGGCTCAGGCTTACCATATCTAAAATCCTTACCATAAGCGGTTGATGGGACGCGGACTAACGCGGAAAACGCGGATTTGCTTACTTACCCGCTCTATTCCTGTCTTGTCCGCACTTGCCCTGAGCGAAGCCGTCCATAGGTAAGACGCAGTCGCTATGGACCCCATTCATAAAAACCGTTTTGACACTACTGTCCAAGCCCTGCCCAAATTAACGCAAGCCGATCCGACTGCCAAGCGCGTTTTGACACCTGTTTTGACGTGTTTGGCGGTGGATGAGGCAGTTGATGCAGGTTGGGCGCTTGGACAAAATACCCCCACAAATCCCTTTTTTCAATTTTCAGGAGTAACCAAATGAATCGAATAACAAAATCATTTCCTCTTGCCGTGGTGATTGCCTTCTTTATACTTGCCATTCCCATGGCAAATAGTTTTGCAGCAGAGTATGTTGTCCAGCCCGGCGACAACTTGACCAAGATTGCTGCGCGATATGGCACTTCAGCCTATGCAATTGCAGAGGCCAACAGCCTAGCCGATGTGAATAGCATCTATGTTGGTCAAGTGTTGCAAGTGCCAGATGCTGCTGGTGTGCAGCACGTTGCAGTACCAACTCCAGCCGTTGCGCCCAGTATCGCCCAGGCATCGATTTATCACCGCGTCTATGGCGATGCACGCTTTGTCTCACAGACGCACCAGATTTTGCAATGGCTACAAGCACATGATCCAACGGTATTTCATTTCACCAATGCGCTGGTGGATAGTATTCAGCCGGGTCCGTATCACTATGCCGAAGCACGCAATTTGTTTTATGGCTATGGCACGCCAAGCGTGCGATGTGAGGTGTACTTAGTGTTGACGGGGGATGTGCTTGCGACAGCAAGTTTGCTTTATCACGAGGCTGTGCATTGTGAGCAGGGTAAGACAGGACGGTTACACGTCCTTAGTGAAGCCCAGTCTGAGGTAGAAGCGTATGAGCGACAGAAGATCTTTGCGCTAGCACACGGTGCACCAGCGTGGTTGGTGGATGCGATTATGCAGTCTCAGCAGCGATATTTGGGAAGTTAGCCGTAACGGCTTTACGCGCCTGCGCTGGCCACCGAGGCGTAAGACTGAGGTGTGTTGGTGCTTTGAGCGCGTCACTTCAGCAGCCGCATTTATTCAGCCGGATAATGTTTTTTGACGAAACGCACAAAATCAATGATCACGTCTATGCTGTTATCGGACATCCCATGTGTTGCTACTGGAGAATGGCTATTTTTCATTGATGCTGACTGTGTTGTTTGGATCATATGATGCCGAGCCAGATGTGCCAACTTTTGTGTCTCAATACAAAAATCTGTTCTATCACTATACTCATCAGGCTAGTTCATCGTCAGTATCAACGTTCTGGGCGGGGTGTGGCGCTGTCAAACGCAGCGCTTTTCTAAAATTGGAAGGCTTTGATGTTGCTCAGTTTCCTACGGCTTCTATTGAGGATATTGAACTTGGATATCGACTCAGTGCAATGTATGGCCCAATTCAGGTGATCAAAGTGTTACAAGTCAAGCATCTTAAGGCGTGGACATTGAAAGGACTGGTTCAGTCAGATGTGTTTGATCGTGCCATTCCATGGAGCCGCCTACTTATTACATCTCCTCATTTAGGAGAAGATCTGAATGTAAACCCTGCCCAAAAGCTTTGTGTCATTTTGGTGTTTTTGCTGCCATGCTTAACTTGGCTACACTTCGTACTAGGTATTGGTGTGCTTTTCGCTATTCTTGTGATCAATCGGCATTGGTATCGTTTTGCTTGGCAGCAACGTGGTGCTGTATTCTGCGGTGGCGCCGTTGTAATGCACTTATTATATTTTGTGTATAGTGGTTTGGCTTATGCTTGGGTATGGCTCACACAGCACAACAATATAAAATGACATGCTGCGCTGTATAACCCTCCGTTAGGCGGGCTAGTGCAACAAAATGCTCTACGCGAAACAACCCCGCCCACCTAACGCGAGCTTGAAGCTGACGCGCCAAAGGAAAAGAGCGCGCGGCTTAAGCCTCTGAACAGTGGACAGTGCGAGAACAAAACCCTTGCAACTATCTATATAATGATTAAAAAATGCTTTCAATGACGTTACTGCATGTTATGTAACAAGGATGTTCTCTATGGGTAATTCCAATGGATTATTACGTTCAGCAGCCGTTTTGCAGGTTTCAAGCCGCACAATACGGCCAATGATAGATTTTTTTGTTGACCATCTTGGATTCACGGTAGGAACAGATGTAGGAAACGGTCTACACTTCGCAACGCTTGATCGTGACGGGCAAACAATCATGTTAAATTGCACCCCAGACCCTCTCATTTTGCGACGTGTGAAAGGATGGGCAGCATACTTCTGGGTAGATGATATTGAGTTGATTTACTCAGAACTTGTAGCGAACCGCGCGAATCTTAAGGGGAAAATTGTAGAAAAACCGTATGGTTGCAAAGAAGTTGTTGCCGTTGCACCAGACGGGCGAGAGATTGTTTTTGGGCAGCTAATGTAGATGAGAATTCAAAACGTTGCTCAACAAACTGGGATTTCGTCCCAAACAATTCGGTACTATGAGTCGGTTGATTTGTTGCCAAAACCACAACGAGAAGCAAATAGGTATCGCACCTACACTGAGATTGACGTTGAGCGAATTCGTTTCGTAGGAGGTGCGCGGCAACTTGGTCTTTCGATTGATGACATTCGGGAAATCCTTGCCTTGCGCGATACAAGCGAAGCACCGTGCCGCACCGTTCTGTCAATGCTCAAACAAAAGGCAGATGAAATCCAGCAACGCGTCGTCGAACTCAAACGACTGGAAGCAGAGTTACGAACGCTGTACGAGTTAGGATTGACGTTCCCAGAAGAAGATATTTTGGGTAAGCAGTGTATTTGTCATTTGGTGCGGGGACAAGTTGTGAAAAGCCCTTGACCTTATAGTAACTAAAAGGTTTACACTTGCAGTATGTGGAAAAAATCACCTCTTTTTAGAACGGGCATCGTTGGCACGGTCATTGCCGCGCTGTGTTGCTTTACACCAATTTTGCTGCTCCTCTTCGGAGCGGTCGGGCTGAGTGCATTTGTTGGCTATCTCGACTACCTGCTTCTTCCGGCACTCTTCGTTTTTGGTGGCATTACGGGCTACGCCGTTTGGAAACACGAGAACGGGGGAGCGCAATGAGTATGCAATGCTGTTCAACCCCTTCGGCTCAAAGCGATACGTGCGATTCTGAAAATACCGTTGTAGCACACTGTCCACAGTGTAATGCCATAGGCTCTACAGTCGGACTGGAGACGGTTAAGGCGATAGTTGTCAACCTCGAACAGGTACAGCCGACGAACTATCGCTTCTGCAAAAGCCCCGATTGCCAAGTGGTCTACTTTGCGGAAGATAGGACTCACCACGTCGTTGAGACAGATTTACGGGAGCGCGTATACCAAAAGCATCCTGATGACGGCGACGTGCTAATTTGCTACTGCTTTCAGCACACGCCTAACTCAATCCGTTTTGATATGGCAAACGGCTGCGCTGATGTAGCTGACAGAATCACCGCCCTGACCAAAGCAGGACGTTGTGCCTGTGATATTCGCAATCCGCAGGGAAGTTGTTGTCTGGGAAATGTTCGTAAAGTCGTAAAAAGTGTCCTTTTATAGAAGTGTACACAATTGCCGCCTAACAGTGCTTCAACCTGACGCGGCGATTGTGTATTTTTGGAAGTTGTGCGGTTTATGTAAAATAGTCGCCAGTCCCGCCGCGCAGGTTAAGCGGGCGTTATGGTGCGCAACACCAGCTTACCGTTGCGTCATAGTAAGGCTTTGATCGATCCTGTTCAAAAATAATGTTGCTGAATTGATTCACAACCATGTTGAAGCGTGCTTGACCATTTGGGCCATTGGTTTCGGTCGAATAGTTACCTGCAAACAGCACTAACGTTGTGGCGGAATTTGCTTGAATAGTTTGAAATACATAACCATCTCCGCTCATAATTAACAAAATATCTGCATCTGTATTATTTGTAACTGGCATGTTGACAATTCCAAAGTCTTGCGTCGGTATAACTGGAATTGGTGTTGGCAGCACGGGAACGGGTGTGGGTGGTATAGGAACGGGTGTGGGTGGTATAGGCGTTGGTGGAAGTGGTGTTGGTGTATTAGGAACTGTTGTTGCTGTTGGAATGACAGCGGATGCTGTTATAGCGGGTATAGTCGCTTCAATAGTTGGCGTTTGCCTAGTTGCTGTTAAGGTAAGGGGTGTTGATATGACGTGCGGTTTTATACCGGCAAAGATCTTACAAGCCACAAAGTTGTCAAATTGCATTGGGATTGCACTGACTTGTCCGTTTGCTACAAACTGAACAATGCTAAATCCGCCCGGTGAAATTGGCTGTGGGTCAACAAAAGAGCTAATCTTTTGCCCGTCCATAAACACTTCTGTTAAGTCGCCAAATGTGGCAATTTCAATTGTGTGGTTGACTCCAGTAACTTGCTGTGTAGTCGTGAGGCCCATTTGGAGTGTGTTGTAACCGTCACCTTCTGCAATCTGCTTGAACACATCATATGCGTAGTCAGTATTGATATAGAGCCCATATGCAGAATAGTCGTCCGTCAAGGACCGCTGCCACATTACAACCCCACCTTCTCTGTCTGCTGCTGAGAACTTTAAGTTGAAGCGTAGAATTGTATTCTCCAAAGGCATGGCGTTGTAGGTCAGTTCAGTTTTCGTGGTGTTTGCAACTCGTAGATACTTGTTGCCTGTCGCCTCTGTTTCAATAGAAAAACCAGGAATCCCAATTGCAAGCGCAGGGAAAATTTGCCCCTCACCATCCTCAAAGTCTTCTATGAATATAAGCTCTTCATTAGGTTTGCAGGCATTGCTTGGAAGTAAGCTAAATGGGTTGCGTGCTAGCTGGATTTCAATTGCATTCTCACCTGGTACAAGAGATAGAAGTTCAGTGTGACTCTTATAGCCTTGTACTTCTGCAAATAGTGAAACTGAATTCGCTATATCTGTGACATTTACAAATCCCTTATCGTTGCTCGTAAATAACTCATCTTCAATTTCAATCGGGGCATTTGCAATTGGTAGGCCTAAGTCATTCACAAGCAGCAAACTTAAGCTATTGGACTCTGTGGTGGGTGTGGCTATTATGTGCGTTGCCGAAGGAATTGATGTTGCTGTTTCAGTTGGCATCGGCGGATCTGTAGAAAACGTTGCTGTATGGGTTTGAGCGACCCCTGTGGCAATTGCCTCAGCACGTGTTGGCCTACATGCGACTGTGAATAGGCTCAGTAGCGCGCAAAAAAATAATACAATGCGTTTTACTTGCATAATCTGTTTTGTTCCTTGTAGTCAATATTGAAGGCTAGTACAGCGCGGCACAAGTAAACACTCAGTAGAACTTAGAACGTTGTATCTTAAGCAAACTAGCCGAGAGGCAATAATACTTAGGTCAGTTTGCACCAGTCTTCCTTTTCAAAATCTCTTTGTATTACTATTTCTAATTCGGTGCTGTGTACTATCGGAATAAGATAGTTCCGATTGATGTGTTTAGTGCTTGTATCGCTTTATTAGCCGGGTCCAAATTCCACCTAAAAAGGAGGTGCCAACAACAATGGCAGCGATTGGTAACAAAGTTTCACCAAAACTAGTAACACTTTTGCGATTGATCCTGAGCCGAATGCCTTCATCATCGTCATCATCATCGCCTTGACCAGCATTGCTCTCAGGGCCTTCAATACTATTGTCATCGTCGTCATGGGTTGCAGTTCGGGGCGTTACATTTGAGATGTCCGCTTGCCTTGCAATGACATACGTTGCGCCAATAACTAGTAGCGCTGCAATCAAGATCATCAGGATTTGTTTTAGGCTACTCAACAGTTTTTGAATTGACACTTAATCTCACTCCTATAACCGTAGAATGTATTTTTTTGTATTTGTTGCAATCCATTTCCAACTCAACGCGATATGAAGCCCAACTAATATGATGGCGAGTTCAGCAGATGTCTCGTGTAACCAATCAAAATAACGAGTTCTCAGGCTTGGAATGTTAAGTTGTTGTGCTACAACTCGCGAAATCCAGATTCCAGTTATAACAACAATAACCATATCGACGAACAACAATAAATCGACAATATAACGTAATCGTTGTTTCGCAGGCAATTGTGTAAATAGTCGTTTTGTAATTTGGACAATCCATTTCCAGTGCAGCATTAAGTGGTAAATCAGTGCAGTCCCAAACGCAATTCCAAGCCATTCATGAATCGGAATTCCAGTAAAGCGCACATTCATATCTACAACAAATGCAATAAATAAGGTGATGTCTAGCCAGTAATTCTTCGCTGTTTCGGAAAATCGACGGGCTTTCTTTTTTTCGAAAGTTACATTGGTCATATGGGATCTATTTGTACGCAGTATTGATATCGCTATTAATTCAAAAGCGGCACTACCTATGTGCCGCTTTTGAATTAAGTCAATGATTAGAGATTAATCATCGTTGTCATTGTCGTGGTCACCGCCATCATCATTGTCATTGTCGTGGTCACCGCCATCATCATTGTCATTGTCGTGGTCACCGCCATCATCGTTGTCATTGTCATGATCTACATAGTTGTCGTCGTTGTCATTATCATTGTCATGATCTACATAGTTGTCATCATTGTCATTATCGTTGTCGACACCGTGATTTTGTTGCTGCTGTTGCTGCTGTTGCTGCTGGGCTTGCTGCTGTTGCTGTTGCACCGCTTGCGCTGTTGCATTTGCCGCGGCTGCTTGGAATTCCTGAACCGCCTGAGCGGTGGCGGTTTGCTGTGCATAGTAGGCACCCCAGTCTGGCGTTGGCTCCAGTGCTTGAACAGTTGCCGTTTGTTGCGCGTGGAAAGCGGCCCAGTCTGTTGTTGGTTGTGGAGTATTAGTTGGTAATGGCACTGCTGTTGGGAAAGGCGTGCTTGTTGGTAGTGGTGTGCTTGTTGGTAGTGGTGTATTTGTTGCTCTTGTGTCTTGGGCTACGTCTGCGGCACTACTGGAATTTGCATTGCTTTGGACAGGTTGCGCAACAATCACTTCGGCGTTGGATCCTTCTGAAGTTGACTCCGCAGCTGTGGTTACTTCAGGAATGTTGCCAACAACATCCTCAGGTTGGCTGGCGACAGTGTCATCCAATTCTGTGTCTAATGCTGCGACATTGCCATCTTCTACATCAGGCGTTGTATTGGTGTCGTCAGTGGCAGTGGTATCTTCTGGACTTGCACCACTCGCTAAATCCACTGCTCCAGACTGTTGTGCAGCAAGCTCTACTGCGTCTGCTGTTGCTTGCGCATAGACTGCCTCAATTGTTTGAACTGCATGTGCAGAGACTGTTAGTGAAATTTCTTCATCACTTAGTGTTGGCTCCTCTTGGGCGGCACCTAAAGGTTCCGCAGTAGAGTCGTCAAGCATTTCAATAAGGTCGGTGGTTGTCTCTAATACAACTTCAGGTGCTCCACATGCACTTAACAATAGGCTTGCGACTACTAGCATGCAGCTTCCAATAAATTTAGTTGTCATCGTTTTCATCTAAAAACTCCATTTGTTTATGTTCACAACACAGATAGTGTTGCAATCTGAAAAGAGTTTCGCATGAATGAATTGGGAAGTTGCTAACGAGGACTTAAATTTGCGCCGTTAGTTCTTAAATGTCGTTAACATGTTAGGCAACTTTCTAAAACAGAGCAGTATAAGTTCTTAAAAAGGTCTTAAAAACGAGAGTATTGCTTGTCTTTTCTCACATTTTCCTCAAGAATTGCGGAAAGCACTTGACTATGAACAGCATATTAATTATTGATGACGACCCGTTAATTACTGAGCCTGCCGCTGAATTTTTACAGGAATATGGCTACACAGTGACGATTGCTAATGATGGTCAAGCTGGTCTTGCGTTAGCACTACAAGACAATTATGACCTCATTATTTTGGACATACTCATGCCTAAGTTAGATGGCTGGACAGTGTGTCGTGAAATCCGTAAGGAGAAATATACGCCTATTCTTATGCTGACTGCATTGGGAGATGAAGTGGACAAAATTATGGGGCTTGAACTGGGTGCGGATGATTACTTAACCAAACCGTTTAGCTCTCGGGTGTTATTAGCGCAATTACGTGCGCTACTGCGCCGTGTGCAATTTGAACAGCAAAGCACCACAGTTGAGGCCCACTACATTGAAATTGGCGACATTAGGTTTGACCCTGCCACTCGCCAGGTCTGGCGTAAAGGCGAATTGCTGGAGTTTCGCCACAAAGAAATTGACTTGCTAGCGTTACTCATTAGCAAAGCAGGTTATGCAGTTGGCCGACCTGAAATATTTGACAAAGTTTGGGGCACAAATTGGCTAGGAGATATGCGCACCTTGGATGTTCACATCCGCTGGCTACGTCAAAAGTTAGAAGACAACCCAAGCGAACCTCGGTACTTAAAAACAGTCTTTGGCATTGGCTATCGGTTTGTAACTGCAAAGGAGCTGGAAAAATCCACATGAGTTTTAGAATTCAACTACTCCTTGCATTTATCTATGTCATTTTATTAGGCTTGGCTGGTATTACTATTGTGGCTGGTCGGCAGCTTGCGGCTGGCGCATTGGAAGACTTTGAGAGCCAATTGCAAATTGAAGCATTACTTATTGCCAGTGCATTGCACGAGCCTGTAGAAGAATATTTTGAGGTTGAAGCAGACCGTGATGCCACCATTGCAGCAATAAATGTCTTAGCGCAAAGTATTACAAAACTGGCTCGTGAAACAAATACACAGATTACAGTTGTTCACTTAGACGGCGAAGTTTGGCTTTCAACTGATAGTACTATTGGCGAAACGCTAGGTGATACGCCTGAATTTCAGGCTGCGCTCGAAGAAGATATTATTTATACGCTGCGTGACAACTTGCAAGGCCAGCCTATTTTGTATAGTGCGGCAGCGATTGTGGACCACAATGCGCCAATGGCAATTGCCCATATTTCTGCACCAGCTGCAATTGCACAAGCAGCCGTCCGACAACGTTGGATTGCATTAGGGTCTGCATTTGCAGCTATATCAGTTGCCGCAGTCCTTGTAAGCTTGTATTTGTCTAAGACATTTACGCGTCCATTAAAAACGTTAGAGGCTGCTGCTATGAAGCTTGCCGATGGTGATTTGCAGCAGCGTGTAGCCATTGAACGCCCAGCAGAAATTCGAGCTGTGGGGAAATCTTTTAATCAGATGGCAGCGCAAGTCGAGTACATGTTGCAAGAACAGCGTGCATTTGCTAGTAATGCATCTCATGAGTTGCGGACGCCGCTTACAACAACACGCCTTCGATTGGAGCGTCTGCGTACTGGCAAACTTACCCCTGAAAAAGAAACACAATATCTCATTGAAATTGATCAAGAATTGCTGCGTTTGTCACGCCTTGTTGAAGACTTAGGTATTTTGTCTCGGGCAGACAGTCAACGTTTAGAGCGTGGTAAAGAGTTAATAGATCCTAAGCGGGTTGCGAAAGCGTTGCTAGTGCAATATGCCGATGAGATTGAACGGAAAAACCTCAACATTGAGCTTACTGCCATTGACGATGTCTTGCTGGAGGCTGCGCTTACGCATTATCGCCTGGTGTTTCGTAACTTGTTAGACAATGCAATCAAGTACACCCCAGTAGGGGGACAGATACACTGGGAGATTTCAAAAGATGACAGCACCACGCTGAGGAACGTCATCACAGATACAGGAATAGGTATTACCCCAGAAGCTCAACCAAATATTTTCAAACGCTTCTATCGAGCAGACGAGTCTCGCAACCGTCAGCAACCAGGAACAGGCCTCGGTTTGTCTTTAGTGCAGAGCGTTCTGGCGTTATATAGTGCTGAAATTACAATTGAAAGTGCTGGTTTCAACCAAGGTACGACCGTTACTGTGCAATGGCCACTCAAATAACAACGCTGCCTTCAATGTTTACACGTCTACGCCAAACATTAAGTCAACCAATTGACAATGCATTTTTAGGCTATTTTCGCATTGCATTTGGTTTAACTATGCTGTGGGAGGTCTGGCGTTATTTTGATCATAATTGGATTGAACGACAGTGGATGAGGCCAACATTTTTCTTTCCATACCCTGGGTTTCATTGGGTCAAACCTTGGCCCGGCAATGGTATGCATTGGCATTTTGTGGTGATGGCCATCTTGGCATTATTTATCATGATTGGGTTTCGATACCGAATTTCAGCGACCCTATTCTTTTTTGCATTCACATATATCTTCTTGCTAGATGAAACCACATATCTCAATCATTTTTATCTCATCTGTTTATTGAGTTTCTTGCTCATTTTTCTGCCAGCTGAACGGGCTCCAAGCATAGACAGTTTGCGAAATCCTGAATTGCGCTCTACGACTGCCCCAAAGTGGTGTTTATGGTTATTGCGTTTTCAAATTGGCGTTCCATATTTTTTTGGTGGCATAGCTAAGCTTAATCCAGACTGGCTGCGTGGCGAGCCTTTTCGCATGTGGTTGTCGCGGCGTACAGACTTTCCAGTTATTGGCTCTTACTTCACAGATGAATGGATGGTAGGTCTCTTCGTATATGGCGGCTTGATGTTTGATCTGCTTATTGTGCCGCTTTTATTATGGCGCAAAACGCGCCCACTAGCTTATGCTGCGGCTCTTTTCTTTCATGTGATGAACTCCCAGTTGTTTTCAATTGGGATCTTTCCTTGGTTCATGATTGCGGCAACTGTGTTGTTCTTCCCACCTGACTTGCCGGGCGAGATGTTCAGTTGGAAATCTAAGCGCCAGCAGATTGCCGCGACGTTACAGCCAATGTCTAATCTAATGGTAGCTGGCCTAATATTTTATGTGGTCTTCCAGCTTGTTATGCCTTTTCGGCACTTGCTTTACCCCGGTGACGTTAGCTGGACTGAAGAAGGACATCGATTTGCATGGCGTATGAAATTACGCACCAAGTCTGGCACTGCTGATATCTATGCTTACCATCCGCCAAGTGATGGCCGACTCCAAATTGAATTGGAAGACTACCTAACGCGTGAGCAAATCCGCCAGATGTCAACCAAGCCTTACATGCTTGTACAGTTTGCGCACCACTTAAGAGATGTCTTTGACAACGCAGGGTATGAAGACATTGAAATACGCGCTGAAATAAATGCGGGCCTTAATGGCCGTGATCCGCAACCCCTAATTGACCCCACTGTCGATCTGTCAGCTCAACCTCAAGTGACAATTTGGCACTCAGACTGGATATTGCCGTTAGAGTCACACTAGCAGGTTTCCATTATTCAGCGTTGTAGACCTATTCTAATTGCGGGCATAAAAAGCAAATATTTAGTTGTTAATCAGATTTAAGAAGGTCTATATCTTGCTGTAGATTTATTGCGTTATCTTAATAGTGCAGTAAAAAAAAGTCTTTTTATCTCTATATTTACTTGCAGCTCTTATATTCCTGTTTAGATAGTGACCGCATACTTGGTCAAACAATTGTGATTATTTATATGAAGTTTTGTATATATTTGAACGCATAACTCGATCATGACCTCAAAACATCCTCGCATTCTTTTATATTCCCATGACACATATGGGCTTGGGCATATTCGACGCAGCATGGCGATTAGCCATCAAATTGCAGCTGACATTAGGAATTCTCAACAGCTTATTGTGACCGGGTCTACATTGTCTGGGGCCTATGCAATTCCACCCCGCACGGAAATTATTAAGCTCCCTAGCTTAAGCAAACGGTCATCAGGTGAATATGAAGCGCGGCATCTGCCGCTAGATTTGCAGCAGGTTATTCAATGGCGTACACAAATGCTAAATGATGCAATTGACTTTTTTACGCCAGATATTGTGCTCGTTGACAAGTCACCAGCTGGCGCACAGCAAGAACTAGTCTCTGTTATTACCAAAATCAAGACGGAATACCCGGCAATGCAACTGGTTTTGGGGATGCGTGATATTGAAGACAGTGCCATTCGGACTAAAAAACAATGGCAAGACAGCGGTGCGTTTGACTTAATGCAGTCTGCGTACGACAAAATATTTCTGTACGGTCAGCGCGACTTTTTCGATCCAGTTATGACTTACCAACTGCCAAGAAATATTTCTGAAAAGATGGTGGAAGTTGGTTACATCAGCCGGGAATATAGTGCTACAGACACCACCGAAGACTTAGATATCCCAGTTGATAAACCGCTTGTCTTGCTGACGGTTGGCGGCGGTGGTGACGGGTACGACATCATCTCTGCATTTTTGCAAATGGTAGATGACTGGGTTGACGACTTACCATTTCACACTCTAATTGTGACGGGGCCGCTCATGGCAGCACGACTAAAGACAAGAGTATTAGCCGTTACACACCCTTCAATCAGTATTATCAATTTCACGCCAAATCTTATGCACTATATGGAGCTAGCTGAGGTTGTAATTAGCATGGCAGGATACAACAGCTGTGTTGAATTGATGTCGCTCCGCAAGAAAACAATTTTAATTCCACGTAATACAGTACGAGAAGAGCAACGCATTCGTGCAGAACGTATGGCCAGTCGCAAAATGGCATGGCATTTGCGACAAAGTGAACTCAGTTCTTCTCAATTGCAGCAGACACTTCTTCGGGCATTACACGCCCCAACACCCACTAGTGATTGGAATTTGAACGGTCTGTCAGCAACTACAGCCGCGTTACAGCACTTATTGACGCCCAGTGAACATCAAACTGGCTATTTGCATCAGCGACTTTGCATTAGCCCCTATGGTACAAGACCATTGACACAAACTAGTGTCTTGTCACGCGTGATTTGCTAGATACTTTTTGGTAATTTGCGTGGCAAGACTTGGTGTTCTCGCCAACAATTTCTAGCAATTTAGATGCACCAGAACACTAGTACAGCGCGGCGCAAGTAAGCATCCAGTGAGTCTTGGCACGCTGTACTAGTTTGCTCAGAATTTAAACACAACATTATGACAAAAATAGCTTATGTCCTCAAAATGTATCCTCGTTTCTCTGAAACGTTCATTGTGAATGAAATCTTGGAATTGGAACGTCAAGGCATTGATGTTCACATCTATGCACTTATGCTGCCGAATGACGGACGATTTCATGCAATGCTGGCAGATGTAAAAGCGCCTGTGACATATGTTCCGCAATATCCACAATTTGAAATAGAACGGATTCGCACTGACCATGCATTTGTGCGCGAAACATGTCCGGCTGGTTACTCCCAGGCATATGACTACCTGCAAAAACACAACACAGACGCAACAAACAAACGCTTTTTACAAGCAGGCTGCATTGCGGCAGCGTTACTGCGTAACCCTGTAGATGGAATGCATGCGCACTTCGCTAGTAGTGCGGCGCGAGTGTCTAACTTAGTCAATCTTATGATAGGTACGCCATATAGCATAACTGCACATGCAAAAGATATTTATCATCAGGACGTGCGTCCTCGCTCGTTGGCCAACAAATTGTCAAATGCCCGTTATGTTGTGACAGTTAGCCATTACAACAAAACATACTTAGAAGACATGTTGGGTGATACATCAGCAGACATCCGCGTACTTTACAACGGTGTCGATGTAGAGAAATTTAGACCCCAACCTAGCCAGCACAGGCAGCGTAATGAGATTTTGGCCGTTGGTCGCTTAGTAGAGAAAAAAGGTTTTGAGGTGTTGATCGATGCTTGCGCATTGCTAAAAAGCGAGAACATAGACTTTACCTGCAGAATTGTTGGGAAAGGTAAGCTGCGATTAAAACTTGCAGCAAAAATTGCTCAACTCGGCCTAGAAGACCAGATAGAGTTGGCAGGTGCGCTAACTCAAGAACAAGTCTTGAGCGCTTACCATACAGCGACAGTCTTCACCTTGCCTTGTGTTATTGCGCAAGACGGCAATCGAGATGGATTACCAACAGTTTTGCTAGAGGCAATGGCAACCGGCTTACCAGTTGTGACAACAACAGTTACTGGCAATACAGAGATTGTTAAGCATGGCCGCACTGGCTTGTTAACTCCTCCCAATGATGCGTCAACACTTGCAGGTATGCTCAAGGAAGTGTTGACAAATGAACAACTGCAGTTTGAACTAGGCCAAGCTGCAAGAAAGACAGTCTTAGACCTTTTTGATGTTCGGAGCAATGTCAGTGTCTTAGCAACCTGGTTTCAGGAAACAACGTCACCAACACCGAAAACGAGGTTTAGTGGTGAACTTCCAGCCCTTCCAGAGCTAGAGATGGAGAGTAAGTCTCCTCAAACCTTGGTTCTACAGTTATGAACATTCTCTATATTTGTGCTGATCCAGGCATTCCAGTTCATGGTGACAAAGGTGCCGCTATCCATGTCCGCGTGATGATTGCTGCGTTGCGCAGGCTGGGGCATTCTGTGACGTTGTTAACGCCGCGCATTGACGGAACTCAAACAATAGATGCAACAATAATTCATGTTCCGCTGCCAGCTGGAAACAAATCACTTCCTTCAGAGCAACGCAAAGAAGCGCAATGTTTAGCGTATAGGACAGTGCTTTTCGAAAATGCTCAAACGCTACTTGCTAAAACCGAATATGAGCTTATATATGAACGTTATTCGCTTTGGAGTGATATTGGTGCACAGTTGCATAAAGTAACCCAATTGCCATTTGTATTGGAAGTCAATTCACCACTTCGTAAAGAAGCTCTTAGCTATCGCTCACTTCATAACGATGCACAAGCAGCTCAGATAGAAGCTGTTCAATTTCAATCGGCAACGTTAATTACTGTTGTTTCTGAGCCGCTCGTAACATATGTAGTGGAGAAAGGAGCCAAGCATGACGCAGTGCGTGTTTTGCCTAATGCTGTAGATCCAATGAATTTTCATCCGGGTGTGCGTGGACATAAGCTTGGATTACAAGACAAGAAAGTGATAGGTTTTGTTGGCCGCATTCGACCTTGGCATGATGTCCAGACATTGCTCACCGCGCTGCGTATCTTGCATCAGCAAGATGCTGCTTACCACTTGATTTTAGTGGGTCGTGGTTCAGAAGAGCTGGAAATTCCTCAAGAAATAGCACATGCTGTTACCTGCTTTGGGGTAGTTCCACATGATTTTGTGCCGGGGTACATTGCTGCAATGGATATAGCTATTTCTCCTCATATTAATGACCGCAACTCTTGGTTTTCTCCACTAAAGTTGTTTGAATATTTGGCTTGTGGCGTGCCAACTGTGGCTGCAGACGTTGGGCAAGCCGGTCAATTGCTACAAGACAATCAAATTGGATGGGTCTTCGACCCTGAAAATCCACAGTCGTTGGCAAACTGTCTTACTGCTATTCTTGCTGACCAAACCTCCACAAAACAGACAGCCTGGAAAGGTGCAGAGTATGTGCTAAAGCGTTTTACTTGGGACCATAATGCAAAAGTAGTTTGCACATTGGGGCAACAGGTAAACTCAATAACTCAACCATTACCAATATTTGATGTCAAACTACGCCAGCGGTTATTTCGGGCAACGCGTCCTGACTTAGCGCTAGATCTAATGCCCTATAAGATCCAAAGATGTTGGTCACAAATAAAACGGGTTGAGATTTTAAAGTACAAAGTCGAGCGCAGGGCTGTGTTAGCTTATCATTCAAATACGGGTGAGCGTATTATTGGAAAGGTTTTCAAGGATGAACGCGGTGAACATCTGCATCAAATTCAACGGTTTTTGTGGAAATCTGGCTTCAAGAATAAAGCCAAAGACCGCATTATGGTTGCACCTGCTTTAGGGTATGCCCCAAAAATGCGCATGCAAGTCCAAGGTTTTGTGCTTGGCGATACGCTAGAAGATTATGCAATTCACCACGATATTTGGCCTGTAATGCCGCGAATTGGGTGTGCTTTAGCTAAATTGCATCTGACATCTTTGCCCAACCCCACTCCTTTTCTAATGTCTACTTGGACGGTAACTAATGAACTAGAAAGCTTACAAAAGACGCTTGAGCGACTAGAAGAATTGTGTCCGTCTCAAATGAAAACCATTCTGCCCCTTTATGCCAATCTTTTAGACCAAGCCCTGACTTTACCAACTATAAAACGTTATAACCCATTGCATCGTGACTTTTACTACAGTCAGGTGCTGATCGATGGCACAGATATCTATCTCATTGACTTTGACCTCTTTGCTTGGGGTGACCCAGCGTTAGATGTTGCGAATTTTATTGCACATCTACATCTGCTTGGGTTGTTACAGTACAACGACTGGAATGCATATTTACAGGCGTCAGAGCTGTTTTTGAAGAGCTATTTGTCGGCTAACCCGCAAAACATCGCAAGCTTTAGGCAACGTTTTGAATGGTATAAGACAGCGACAATTTTTCGCTTGCTTGCTGTGGTACAAACTCGGCCAACAATGCAAAATCATTTTAAAACGTTGCTCCAAAGGTCCCAACTAATGAGAAATAAAGTGCTAACCGTTACTCCATGACAAAAAAACAGCGTAAAAAGCGCAAGCACATTCACTACATTCCCCTTATTGGAATTGATCAGCGTTTTCTCAAATACCTAAAGCCACATGCATATCAGTTTGCGGCAATTGTTGGCTTAATTTTCGCTTTAGCGACAATCGATATTTTTGCCCCTTGGCCACTTAAATTTATTATTGACAATGTCATTAACGGTGAGGCTTGGGAAGGGCCAATTGAAAGTGTTTTGCGTTTAATGGTCGGTAACACCGTTCATGCACAGGCTACTCGGCTTGGCATTGCAATGTTACTTGTTACATTTATGCAAGGGGTTGTTCGCTTTGGATACGAGTACTTAATTGGTGTCGTGCAAGAAAAAGCTGCCCATTCAATGCGACTATGCATGTTTGATCATATCCAGCATTTATCGTTGCCATTCTTTAGAAGTAGCCGACATGGCGATTTGCTCAAGCGAGTAACTGAAGATACAACAAAAGTCATGACTGCGCTGGTTGGCAGTATTGGTGAATTTTTATTAAACATTGTCAAATTTGTCGGCTTTGCGCTTGTAATGGTCTTGGTAGATTGGCGCTTTTCACTTATTGCACTGGCTTATGTTCCCTTGCTTTTTTACATTTATATTGCGTTTCGGAATCAAATTCGTTCCACAGCACGCGAAGCTCGGAAGCAAGATGGTGAGATTATGAACGTCACTCTGGAGACTATCGGAGCCATTCGTGAAGTAAAAGCATTTGGACAAGAAGACTATCAACTCGATCAGTTTCGCCATTTTGGAAAAAAACGAATTCGATCAGCTTTGCGCTCAGCACGGTGGGAAGCTTCTTTCAGCCCAGTTATTAATGTAATCCAAGCAATGAGTACAGCAACTGTTGTTTGGTTTGGCGTGGCGCTTATTCTACGCAATGACTTTTCAGTTGGGGAACTTGTTATTTTTTTAGCGTACATGAAAGACATTTATAGCCCGCTTCGCCGTTTCAGCAGATTATTGGCACAATGGCAAAAGGCAGCAGCAAGTGGTGATCGGCTTGGCAAAATCCTAGATACAAACCATCGCATGAAAGAAGTGACAGCACCGCTTCACCTAGGAATTCCTTTTGGAAGCATTACCTTTTCGAATGTGTCATTTGCTTATCCTGAAAATCCAGAGCAATTGATTTTAAGAAATATTGACTTAAGTGTGGAATCAGGAGAGACCGTCGCCTTTGTCGGACAAACAGGTGCAGGTAAATCTACAATCGCTAATCTGTTATTACGCTTCTATGATGTAACCCAAGGGCAGCTTCTTTTAGACGGCGTGGACATTCGCCAAATGTCGTTACCTGAGTTGCGTGCACAATTTAGCATTGTCCCACAAGAAGCAGTCCTATTCTCTACGAGTATTTGGAACAATATTAAGTACGGTGTGCGTGGTTGCACAAGAGAAGCTGTTGTAAGTGCCGCAAAAATTGCAAATGCTCACGATTTTATTTTGGAACAACCACAAGCGTATAGTACTGAATTAAACGAGAGAGGGACCACACTGTCTGGTGGTCAACGTCAACGGATTGCAATTGCACGTGCTATTTTACGCGACACGCCGTTTCTCATTTTAGATGAACCCACTGCAGCCTTAGACGCTGGCTCAGAGTTTGTGGTGATGGAGGCACTCGACCGTCTCATGAAAGGCCGGACAACATTTATCATTACGCATCGTCTTTCTACTATTAAACATGCTGACAAAATTGTAGTGATGGCTAATGGGCAAATTATTGAGTGTGGTACGCATAGCCAGCTAATGCAGACTAATGGTCAATATTCGAATATGGTTCGACTACAACAAGGGCAAGCATTTGAACGTGCTGTCTTTGCAACCTAATCTAATGCACCGAAGAAAAATTAGAAAAACAGTCTTATTAATTATCGTTACAGCGATGCCAGTTTCAGTAATGCTATGGACGCTAAATACGTTAAATGCAACACCTAATGCGATAACAGCTACCATATCTGCACCTACAGCACCGATGAACCCTCAGAATCAAGACCAGATTGGTGTGGATGAGCAGGGAAATCTAAACACCATAATTGAATATAACCAATTAACATTTACTCCAATTGACATCAGCACAGTGATGCCGACTGAAGTAGTTATCATTTTAACTAGCCCGAATGTTGCACCTGAGGCGCTGATCAGTAATGTCCCAACTCCAAGTAGTAAGAATAT
>JAHDBS010000453.1 GCA_020630225.1 Anaerolineales bacterium
AAAGTAAGGTGGTGGCGGCTTAGACTTTCTCGTCACTCAGCACTTCACCAAAAATTCCCTGCGGGCGAAAAATGAGTACCAACACTAAAAGCGTAAATGCAATTACATCTTTCAACTGATAAGGCCCTTCAATCCCAAGGCCTTCTAGTACGAGTGGCGGGCCAACTGCTTCAGCAACGCCTAGAAATAATCCACCAAATGCAGCACCAGGAATGCTGCCAATTCCACCCAAAACCGCAGCCGTAAATGCCTTAATACCTGGCACAAAGCCCATGTCATAGTTCACTTGGGTAAACACAAAGGCATACAAAACGCCAGCAAAGCCAGCCATCGCCCCACTAATGGCAAAGGTCGTGGTGATCGCCCGATCCACATCAATCCCCATTAGCATAGCGACATCTTTATTTTCCGCGACAGCACGCAGCATTCGCCCTATTCGACTATGTTGCACAAATTGATGCAACTCCAGCATCGCTACAACTGAAGCCACAATCACAACTACATCAACCCGTTGAAAACTGAATCCAAAAATGATGGTTGTACCCTTCAAAAACGCAACTCTTGGAAAGCCAAACAAGAACGAGCCATACAGCTTCTGAAATGCACTTTGCCAAAACACAGATGCCCCAATGGCAGTAATGAGGCTCACAAGCCGAGGGGCATGGCGCAGTCGACGGTAGGCAACGCGCTCAGTGACAATTGCCATTAGAAGGGAAGTAAGGATGGATGTGAAGAAAATTGCCTGCAGCGACAATAGTGGAAATTGCTCTAGATAGCCTGCTTGTGCAAGCGGCTGCGCAACTAAAATGGCCGAGGTCATTGCGCCGCCCATAAAAAACTCACCGTGCGCAAAATTAATAATGGACAACAGGCCATAGACCATGGTGTAGCCAAGTGCGATCAATGCATATAAGCTACCTTGAGCTAACCCAGACACAATAATGTCTAACCATTCCGACAGAGCATAGGCGTTTCCTGACCTAAGGAAGAGTTTGCCAATTAGCCCCCAAATAACAACGCTAATAATACCGACCCGCAACGTGATCAGGGTGAAGTCAATATAGTTGCGTCGTCTCGGTCGCTGCACTTGTCTCTTAATTGGTGGCCTAAGCTGATAGTTCAGATGTAGTTTTGCAACTTATCTTTTCCGCGTACGGGCATACGCATTAATCTTGGCCAACAGTGCTTCGCCAGCCGAGCGTGGGAGTGTATTTGCTAAAAACGCTTCCACGTCTTTTAACTCAGCTGGCCGCAGTCCGGGTCCACAGCAGCCACAAGAATGAAACGTAAAGCCGTGTGAATAGAGAAGCTGCACCTTTTGCCATTGCTTAACATCTTTTTGCTTAGGCGCTTTGAAATCTAGACCCATATCTACCATTGCCTGACCACACTGTGGGCAATGACAAACGCGAGTTTCACCAACTGCAGGTTGGCTAGCGCTTGACAACTCCCACCGGATTGTTTGCTTAAACGCTTTGCGGCAAGTGAAGCAAGCATAATGTTCTTTATAAGGGCCGTACATTCCATATCTGCACATAACAGTAAGTCTAACAAACAGACAAAGTATTTTGCACAACTACCTTGTCGTGACAGTCTAAAAGTTACGTAACCTGAATGACGACATTCCCCTTCTTCCGGCCAGTCTCTACATATATATGGGCATCTGCTGTTTGTGCCAATGGATATGTGCGATCAATGACGGCCTGCATCTGCCCAGACTCAATTAGGTCTTTCAACGTGGCAAGATCTTGCTTAATTGCACTATTCGTTCGCACATAAGACGCGGCAAGGATAGCTTTTTTCTTGCTAAACAATCGCGTCCAAAGCATCGCCAAAATAGTTGTAGGATTACCCGCATCCAAGAAGGTGCCATTTTCTGTCAGCGACCCTTTGCATTGAGCAAATGAACGTTTTCCAACCGTGTCAAAAATAATGTCATATTTCTGACCGTTATTAGTAAAGTCCTCGGTTCGGTAGTCAATCAAATAGTCTGCACCTAAGGGACGTACTAAGTCAAAACTAGCAGCGCTACACACTGCTGTTACCGTTGCATCTGCTTGCTTTGCAATCTGTACCGCGGCCGTGCCCACAGAGCCGGATGCGCCATAAATCAACACCTGTTGATCGGCCCGAATATTGGCGTTGTGATGCAAAAAGTTGATGGCCGTCAAGCCGCCCTCCACCACTGCGGCAGATTCAGCAGCGCTTATATTTTCTGGCTTAATAAGCATGGGCACGTCTTCAGGCACGCAGTTATATTCAGCATAAGCGCCTGGAGTTTTCGCACCAGTCATTCCAAAAACTGCATCACCAACGTTGAAAAGCGTGACGTCTTTTCCAATCGCGGCCACTTCGCCAGCAAACTCAACGCCTAAGATGCGGTTTGCTGGCTTAGGTTTCGTAAGCCCAGAAAACAATCGCGCAACCAACGGTTTGCCCGTCCGTGCACTGAGTCCGGCCGTGGTCGCGGTGGCTACATGAATTTTGACCAACACTTCATGGTCTTGCGGTGTTGGTGTCTGAACCTCTTGCAATTGCAAAACATCTGGCGCGCCGTACTGTGTACATATGATTGCTTTCATTCTCATTTCCTCGACCAACATTAGCGTGACAAAGCGGCTGTCACAATTTCCGCAACGTAATTACGCGCACACTCTTTGCTGCGCGCAATGCCCACTATGAGCCCAACAACTGCAATGCCTAGCAATACGCCAATAAATAACATGCGCATTTCCATTAGTTGCCTACCGGTTCCGACCAGTTCCACGCATACCAAATGATTGCCACCATAGCAGCACAAGCAACTGAATAAAAGAAAGCATCATCAAGATCCGGAGTTAGATTCACACTCACTGTGGAGACAATCATTACAACTGCGCCAATGATATTCGCCCAGCGACTGCTCTTTAAACTTAGGACATACGTCAAGAAAATCATGCCGATTGGAATTTGCAACACAATGGCCGAAACAAGCAGCAAGCCTTGTGAGACTTGTGCGCCATTTGATGTCATTGCCAACAATTCTTCAATGTAGCCTGTCCGCGCAAACTCATGAAAGTCACGAAATGTCATGTTAAACAGCACCACAATCCAAAGCGCTGAAATTTTGATCTGCGTTGCCAATTGATTGAACATAGGGGTTATTGCCATTGTTTGCTCCAAATATTGTCGCGAAAACGCGAAAGTTATTGAGTTGACCGTCTTTTTTTCAAGACGTGTCTTGTTTACACGACATATGGTATAAAAATATTTACATTGAGTCAAATATTTTTTACACATTTTGGATATTCAGCTTACGCAAAATTTAAGACAACTATTAGGTCAAGACGGGTACAGACCTTAAGAGAAACAAGCACAGAAAGCAGGCGTAATTTCAATGTCCGCGACTTACCGATGATGCTAAATTAGAGCGATAGATAGACTAATCTCAGAATGGCGCATTAGGCTCTTTTACAATGATGAAAAGCAAACAACTACGCTTCACTTAGTGCATTTGCGATCTTTTTATTAGCCGGTGCTGCGTGGTCATTCTGCCCCAAAGGCTAGCTTTCGTGCAGTCACTACTCCACAGCGCGACTGTAAACAAAAAAGGCTCAGAAGCAGTTGCTTCTGAGCCTTTTTTG
>JAHDBS010000454.1:0-1873 GCA_020630225.1 Anaerolineales bacterium
TTGAAAATCCACTTGGCTCACCACGGTTGCGGAGGGTCATGCGCGTTTCGGCTTCCCCTAGTCGCTCCCAACTATAACTAGTCTCCATTGGAAATGGCCCTTCGGCTGTACGCATTACAAAATGCTTTTCGGGCGTCCAAGCAACAACTTCGTACGTGTATGCCAAGCGCCGCCCCATAAACTGCGCGACAAACGCTAGTTTTGATCCGATTACCAAAGGTGGTTCAGTGACCCACTCTACAGATTTGATGTTCTCATACCAGTGCGGCACATTATTTGGGTTTGCCGCAAAGGCGGCGACCGTTGCAATGGGACGCTGGATGATGATTTCAGTTGAGATGTCGACGTTTGCCATGGATGTAAATGAGATTTGAAAACAGCGGAATGAAGACTGCGATGGAGAACGTAAATCTGCCTGCCAGCTTAGTCTTCGTTAGCATTATAGCGACGCTCCCAGACAGCCTTCTGCTGTGCGTCAAGTTGGGCTGTTGCTGCCGCTTTGCCGTTTAAGAGACAGGCAATTTGATAGCGATGTACAAAGCTACGGAATGATTCAGTCCCGTAGCGTTTTTTTCGGGTAACCAGCGCCTTCATGTAGCCCAGCCACATCGCGGCACCACCAAGGACATAAGGCGGGTGTGCCATGCGAAAAAGCGCGCTTGCCGACATGTAGGCCAAGCCTGTGCCCATGAAATATTGGCCGAAGCCGTGTCGCATCCGCCCTGTCCATATATTTTTGTAGCTAGACCCCATTGGGCGCAGATGAACGAAGCGAAGCTCGGGAATGTCCCAACTACATGCTAGCCAGCCCAGCATACGGCAGGTGTGGCTATCGATGCCGTCCCACATGACATCATTGACAAATCCGCCAATGTCTTCAAAACAAACCCGACGGTAGAACTTGGTCATTCCCACTGACATTTCATCACCACATTTTTCGCTAATTAGCGGGCCATAGGTAAGTGCATAGTCAGGCGCAGCTGATTGTAAATCGTGTTTAGGGTGTGCGGCGTTTTGTCGGGTTAGCCTATGTTGCTTGGGAAAGTAAGGTTTACCGCTGCATGTCCCAATTCGTGGATTGGCTTCCATCCGCTCGATAAGTGTCTCAAAGTAGCGTGGCGGCAAATCAAGGTCAAGATCAAGCTTAGTGATGTATTCAAAATTAGCGGGATTGATCTGCTCCCAGCCAACGTAGAATGTTTCGATGACGCCAGGGCCGACGCTGCGACTACCACGGTCAGGCTTTTGGATGACGGTGATGCAATCATGCGCGGTGGCATAGGCCGCCAGCAAGTTAGGTGTTGCATCAGTAGAGCCGTCATCAACAATGACGATGCGCTTGGGCAATATGGTTTGGGCGAGCAATGAATCGAGCGTGCGTTGAAGGTAAGCAACTTCGTTACGACATGGACAGATAACGAGATAGTCGCGACTCTTAGTGGAGTTATGTGACATGGCGTTAACTCGAACTAGCTATTTGATATTGCTTACTGTGGACGCGCATAATGGCTGTCGCAATACGGTTTACGTTTTGAGTCAAATCAAATTCTGCCACCACGCGTTCCCGCCCCCGAGCCGCGAAATGTTCACGCATTTCACGATCACATAAGAGCTGACTAATCGCTGCGCTTAGTTCGACAACAGCGTCAGGTTCAACTAGCAGCCCGTTTTCACCATTGCTGACTAATTCGCGAATTGGCGGCAGATCACCTGCGATGACAGGGATACCAGAAGCCATTGCCTCCATTAGTGCAACCGGAATGCCGTCTCGGTCACCTGACTTGGCAACCCTACATGGCAATACAAACAAGTCTGCCTGCTGTAATTGCATGCGAACTTCTGCGTTGGTCTTGGCGCCAATAAGTTGTACTTG
>JAHDBS010000454.1:1973-3621 GCA_020630225.1 Anaerolineales bacterium
GGCACATGAGCCATATGCGCATGAATGTGCGCAACGCGACGCTTACGGGCGTTTTTCGCCACACCGAGTACGCCGAAGGTTTGCCAGATTAGCTTTAGGCGGCGTTTGCCGGAAATGTCATCGTTACTGAATAGAAGTTGACTAGTGAGCCTAACTGTCCGCAGGGTGCTAAGCGGGTGAGAGACAATCTCAACTAGCGCAGCAATAAGCATGGATCCAATACCACGATAGAGTATTGTTGCTTCGTCTGCTAAGTTGGTCAATAGAGCGCTACCAAGGTCTATATCTGGCGGGCGTATGGACAATGCTGCGACATCCCACCCTAGCTCTCTAAGCCCAAGTAGCTCACGATAAACAAATGTTTCAGAGCGTTTGGGCAGCATAGCAGCTACATACATGACCTTCGGTGGCTGGGTGGTGGACATCAACTGTTCTTCATCCATTATTTGACGACATGCCTATAGTAGCAAGAAAGCGCTGTTGATGAATATGTTTTGAATAGGGCCCAGCGCAAGAAGTTGAGCCAAGTTTGCTTTTCAGGGAACACCTTCACCCTGTAAAATTTCCGCATGACCACACGACTCTATTGGCAAGACCAACAAAAATTAGATTTTGACGCAACCATCATCGCAGTAGATGCTGCGGATGGGCAGCTCAGCATAAAGCTAGACGGCACGTACTTTTATCCAGAAGGTGGCGGACAACCGGCTGACCACGGTTCTTTAGGCGACAGCGCCGTTATTGATGTGCAAAAAGACGGTGACGATATTGTTCACATTGTGAAAGACACTGCCCAAGCACGTGACGCCCTCAAGGTAGGCGCGACAGTTCCGGCTCTGATCAACGCTGAACGCCGTTTGCAGCATACACGTGCCCATACTGCTGGCCACTTGCTTTATGGCGCTGCGCGCAAATTGTTCAATGGCTTAGGCTATGCCGGTTTTGATATCCACGGCGGAGGTGGGTCGCTCTATCTGGCAACTGAAGGGTCTATTTCGCCAAACCAAATGTTACGCATGTTGGAACTTGCTAATCAGGCGGTGATTGCGCAATATCCAGTCACAACCCGCATTGTTGCGCCTGAAGAAGTAGCCGACATTGATGGCGTTGTCTTCAACGTCAAGCTGCCGAAAGGCGATGTGCGCATTGTGACCGTTGAAGGCTGGGATGTTGCTGTCTGTAGCGGCACGCACACGGCGAATTCGATTGACGTTGGCCCAATTGGAGTGACTAGTCGCAAACCGCACAAGAAAGGCGTGACGCGCATCGATTATGTCGTGGGTGCCGCAGCCATTCAACACATGGCAGAGTCCGAGCGGATCATTAATGACATCAGCGGTAAACTCAGTGCAGGCCGCGAAGACGTCGTTCCAATTGTCGACAAAGCGCTCCAAACAGCCACTGATAGCAACAAAATTATTCGTAAACTGCAAGCAGAGCTTGGAGAATATAAGCTGAATGCGCTGCTGTCTCAAGGTGAAACCGTTGGTGATGCAACGCTCATCGTGGGGAGCGTGCCAGGGATGGATCAGAAGGCGCTCATGGCGCTGATTAATAAGCAACTCAAAGCGCGTGAAAAAACCGTGATAGGTCTACTTGGCGATGCGGGTAAGTCTTTCATGATTGTTGGCGCAACGGGTGATGCTGG
>JAHDBS010000455.1 GCA_020630225.1 Anaerolineales bacterium
ACAGCCAAAACAGCATTCTCTATCCAGACAAAGCCCATCGCGCTGGCGGCTGGCCGATGAAGTCCCCAAATCCAGCGGCGCATGACGAAGCCCAATGGCAACGTTTGTATGAACTTAGTGCCGAGCTTGTGGGTTTAGACGCAGCCTAATTTCTAGCTGAAAAGCAATAGGGATAGCCGAGGTCAGTCAAAGACTTCGGCTATTTTTTAGGAGAAAACAATGCTAATCAAACGACTTTTATTGGGTGTTCTCTGGCTCTGTGTCGCCATTGTATTGGTCATTGGCGCACAGCTTTTACTAGCTGGCGCTTCAGCTATTGCAGGAGCAGGCACATTTAGCAACAGCATTGACTCAGAAGTTCGCTTCTTAGCGACATTTTGGGTCGCTTATGGTCTGATGATCATTTGGGTTGCACTAAACTTGCGTGACCGCCACGCGTTTATCCGCCCACTAATGCTAACGTTGGTGGTGTCAGGTCTCGCTCGTGCCTTATCGATTGTGATGGTTGGTACGCCAGATCAGTTTTATATCACCGGCATGATTGTTGAAATTGTCCTTGGCTTGTTAGGCTTAGGACTGCATCAGCTGTATCGTCATAATCCACAATAAAGCGTAGAAAGATATTTCAATATTCAAAGGTACACAGAAAAAGCCAAGACAAATAGATGTCTTGGCTTTTTTATTTCAATCGGGTCCAGACATTTGGATCGCTGTATTACTCTTAATTTGATGGCGCATAACCATATTGCCGCCGATACTCGCGACTAAACTGAGGAACGCTTTTATATCCAACTTGATGCGCAACCCGATTGACACTTTCACCTTGTTGTAACAACAATTGCGCCCGATCTAACTTGATCATCTTTGCATATTGCAATGGTGGCATTTGCATAATTCCCCGAAACACACGCCGGAAATGAGGTGTGCTCATATTGACAGTGGACGCAAGTTGATCAACTGAAACAACTTTGTCTAAATTTTTGTAGATATGCTGCACAGCGGGGGCAATGACCTGCACTTGACCGCGATGCCGCAACATATTGCATAGCTCTCCGCTGTATGCATTCGTAAGCAAATGAAAATAGATTTCATCAATAATTAGTGGCGCAAGCAATTTGACTTCAGCAGCGTTATCGAGCGTGGATATTAGGCGAATCAAGGCATCTAAAAATCGCTCGTCTAGTGGCTGCACTAAACACGCTTGACTTTGAGCAGAAACGCTTACCTGTTGAGGTGCTAACGTATCTAGACGCACTAGCATTTCTACAACTCGCGTTAGGTCAAATTGAATTGCAACCCCTAATGCAGGCGCTTCAACGCTCGCCTCAATCAGCTTAGTTTCAAGTGGAAGCGGCAAACAGGTCACGAGCAAACTACCATTGCTCAGCTCAAACGGAGTGGTTCCAAACACTCCTTCTTTGCGCCCACATAACCAAAACACAAACCCTGCACCATAAACATCGAAACGGTTATCGTGTGGGGTGGACTCACGCACAAATATCAGATTGTTAATAGGCGTTTGATTAATATGCTCTAGTGGTGCACAGCGTTCAACAAGTTGGATCAAGTTGTTTAGTCGTTCAGAATTTACTACTTCGCTCATTATGATTAGATCGTAATCCTAATCAAGTAAATTCACCACTGTAAATCACTCCTTTTTGATTACTTTGCGCAAACACTTGCACGGTTTATGTATCGCCAAGACATCAATAATCTCTAGAATTATCTACATTGCAACAGCAAACAACTTGAAATGACACTGATTACTTAGATAGCCTGAGTTCTGGATAAGCACAGAGTATTCAGCTCCTTTTCTCTCTGCAATACCTTCCTGACGAAGGAAGGATCACTTAAGAGTTGGCATTTCTAATACCTTTTATGGGAAACCCAAGCCTCTTTCAGCCCATTTCAGGTTTCTGATGTGCTTTCACAGCAGAGATCCTTCCCGAAAGTCAGGAAGGTGTTGAGCTGTGCTGCTCCTCTTATCCAGAACTGAGGCTAGATAAAACGGAGAACAAAGTGGCTTTTGAATTACGAGATGGCGAAATCGGCAACATCACACACGACGATTCTGAAACATATTCAATTCATACAGAAACCACGATTAATGCACCAGCTGAAAAAGTATGGGCAGTACTTACCGATTTTGATAAATTAGAAGAATGGTGTTCCAGCTTTATTAAATTTGAAGGTGAGTTTCGCAAAGATGGCCCAGCTAAAGTCACCTTCAAATTAGGCGTTGGTAACCTCACACAAGTCTTTGATCATCCGCTAATTCACTTTGAAGAAGGCCGAATGTTTGGCTGGTCAGCCCCACTGCCGTATATGCACATGCATGACAATCACAAGTACATTGTTGAGCCATTAGGCGACAATAAAACTCAGTTTACCCAAACTGATCAATTGATTGGCAGCGGTGCACGTTGGATTGGCGGCATGATGTCAAAGCAAATGATGCAACAGTACGTTGTCTTCAATCGTGAACTAAAAGCGCGGGTAGAAAGCATGACTTAGTCTAGTAAGACTACACATCTTTTTCAGAACACCCAACACATCACCAATGCACGGTAAACTACCAACTACCGTGACAAACAATCAACCCTCCCCAAATTCAGCCCTATATGCTATGGCCTTCGGCAATTTTGCCGCTGGCATTAGCTCACTCGTCATCGCTGGAATAACAACCGAAATGGCCGCTGACCTGAACGTCAGTCAAGGTCAAATAGGTATGCTAGTGACTATTTTTTCACTGGCCTATGCACTGGGATCACCGATCATTGCGGCCTTTACAGGCAACGTCAATCGGCGGCAGCTGCTGATTATTGGGCAAATTCTCGTGATCGTCGGCAACGCGATGGTCGCGATTGCGCCAACCTATGGCCTAACGTTTCTGGCCCGGATTGTTTCGGCGTTAGGGTCAGCCACATTTGTGCCGCTTGCATTGCTTGTCGCCATCTCACTAGTGGAACCGGAGAAACAAGGGCAAGCATCGGCAGTTGTGCTGGGTGGGTTTGCACTTTCTACAGCACTTGGTGTTCCAATTGGAGCTTATATTGGCATCACCCTTGGCTGGCGGGCAAGCTTTGCAATTGTCTGTGTATTGGCAATCATCGCGATTCTTTGCATTTTGCGCTGGGTTGGCACAGATATCAAAACGCCAGTCGCCAATCTACGTACATTTGGCACCGTACTCAAAAATCGCTTATTGGCGCTGCTGTTATCCATTAGTATTTTGCACGTCGCTGCCGCGATGGTGGTCTATGCTTTTGTCGGCGCATGGCTACGCGAGATCACCACGCTTGAAGCTAGTGGTATCACCTTGCTACTCATTTTGAGCGGCGTTGGCGCAATCTTCGGCACGATTTACGCTGGACGAAGCACTGATCGTTTTGGCGCACGCATCACGCAACTCGTCATGCTCGTTTGCTTTGTCTTTACGATCTTGGCGCTTCCACTCACAGAAACTAGCCTGTTGCTGGGCGGCGTCATTATTTTGATCTGGGGCGCAATGGGGCAAGGCTTTATGCCACCGCATGCGATTCGAATCACAAATGCAAATCCCGACCTAGCCAGTGCTAGCCTGAGTTTGAATTCATCTTGTCTAAATTTGGGGATCTCGCT
>JAHDBS010000030.1:0-20552 GCA_020630225.1 Anaerolineales bacterium
CCGTCAGACTGCTAACCGAAAGGGATGCTGATAACACGACAACATTTGGAGAAACGAAATGACTCAGACGCCTGAACACACTGGCGCTAGCTATGAGGATTTAGCAAAAAAGTATGCAGAAACCGTAGATGTCAAACCCATGGTTGCCTACTATGAACGCCCCGCAGTCTTATCGGTGTTGCCAGATTTGACCGATGCCAATGTGCTAGATGTGGGCTGTGGGTCAGGGTGGTATGCCGAGTATTTGCTTAGCTGTGGCGCTCAGGTGACAGCCTTTGATGTCAATGCAGATTTTGTGGAGCTCACGAAACAGCGTGTTGGGCAGCAGGCAACTGTCCTGCAAGCCGATTTGGCCCAGCCGTTAGACTTTGCCGCAGACGCCGCTTTCGATGTCGTCATTTGTCCGCTGGTTCTACACTATTTGAAAGACTGGCAGTCAGTGTTTCGCGGGCTTAATCGGGTTTTGAAAACGCAAGGTGTGTTGGTGTTTTCCACACATCATCCGTTTAACGACTGGCAGCTTTTCGACACTGAAAACTACTTTTCAGTAGACCTGATTGAGGATGAGTGGAAAATTGGTAAGGTGCAATTCTATCGGCGTCCGCTCACAAAAATCAGTCAAGATCTGGCTGAGACAGGCTTTGTCATAGAGCGTGTGCTAGAACCGCAGCCGGTCGAGGCGTTCAAGCAGTTACGCCCGAAAAAATATGCCACCCTTATGAACGCACCTTGGTTTATTGTTGTGCGAGCGAGAAAAGATCAATAATGCCATTACACAGGTCTCGAAGTGGTGAACGCAGAGACATAGAGGTTTAGCAATTCTTTCTCTGCGCTCTCCGCGCCTTTGCGTTGAATCTTTCAAAACCATCTAAAAAACCTCATGGACATCGATCCAACCGTCATTCTTTCGAATCAAATCAATCAACTGTTGATATTGACTACCCTCTTTGAACGTCTGATACGGTTGAAACGCCTCGCCGCGAAGATCTTTCACAAACTCACGCACTAGGTATTGCCAGTTGCGCATTGTGTCGTCTTGGACATTAGGCACGTCAGCGGCAATCTCAGCCGGCAACGGGATTTCTTGCCACTGTGTATTTGCGCTGTACAGATAAAGCGGCCCTTTGCCATAGTGACCTTTGATATAAATGGCGCCTTTGCTGCCGTAAAACACAATGTGGTCTTCGTTGAAACGCGGTAGCAAGCCCCCATGTCGAAAGAGTACCGAGACCGGTTGTTCTGCAAAGTCACTTTGAATCCGCGCTAAGACGGTGTAAGACCATTCCACGTCACTTTTGCCCCATTCAAGACAGGGATCTGTCAAGTCTTGCGGAATGAAGTCTCGGCGTGTTTTGAAATTGTGCACACCAGAGACAATAGGGGCCTGACCCAAGTCGTCGCGCACATCCGCCTTAATGGCGAGTAGCTGATCCCCAATTACCGATGTCACAATGGAGAGCTTATGCGTGAAATTATTGTTGAGTCGCCCACCGCCTGCTTCACTCCGATGCGACCAGCCAAATGGAATATTGCGCTCCAGATTGAAGTGTGAAATACATTCCACCTCTAACGGTTCCCCAATTGCGCCCGCTGCCACCAGCGCTTTGGCATGTAAGACCTCTGGCATGTAGCGGTAGCTCGCAGCATAGGCCGTTTTGACACCTTGTTCTACTGCAAGGTGATGCAGTTTCACTGCGGTATTGCCGCTTTCTGTCATTGGTTTGTCACAGAAAACATGACACCCTTGCGCAATGGCTTGCTGAATCGGATCAACATGCGCGCCGCCGGGAGTGGCAATGGAGACAATGTCTGGTTGGCAGGCTGCTAGGGCTGCTGCCCAATCGAGGCCGGCGTATGGAATTGCTAACTGTTGCGCGACTGCTGCTACAACGTGCGCAGTGCGGCCAACAATCCCAACGACTTCAACACCCGCAGCGCGAAAGGCTTCCGCGTGGCCTTGTCCAGCATAGCCAGTGCCGTGAATGAGAACTTTGAGTGATTTTTTCATGGTTACCAATGCCACCTAGTGCTGTCTTCTAAGTGTTTCGCAACAAGAATTCAGAAAGAAATGCGACAAATGCATGCGAAACCTTCAGTTCTATTGCGCCCTCACTTTATGGTGATTACCTAATAAATCTTTGCATTAGGTTGTCACATCCACTGAGGGTGTCGGGCTACATAGCCGTTATATTTGATTCACAGCAGTATTTTTTGCTGAATTTTATGCGCGTTAATAACAAACTCGACCTTGACAACGACTCGATTCGGAGCCTAATCCTGAAGATGTCTGCGCCAGTCATGCTTGCTGGGCTGTTGAACACCTCGTATGGATTTGTAGACATGATCTTCGCCTCTCGCTTAGGTGGCGTTCAAGTCGCCTCCGTAGCGTTTGTGTCACCACTTTTTGTGATGCTAAACGCCATCGTACTTGGGGTGTCGAAGGGCGGTGTGAGCGTAATTGCCAAACTGATTGGACAAAAAGATCAGGCGCAAGCAGCAGCGTATGCCACCCAACTGCGCATTATCATCATTGGCGTGGCGCTGTTTTTCTCCATTGCGGGGGTGTTGCTGGCGTACCCCTTACTGCGTCTGCTCCAAATTGACGGCGAGTTGTTTGAACAGTCGCTTATTTATACGCGCATCATGTTCTTGTCATTGCCTGCGTCTGCAGTGGTGAGCCTATACATTACGCTGTTTGCCTCGCAAGGGAAGATGCAGATCTCAACGCAGACATCGCTGATGGCGTTGGTAAGCAATGTCATCATGAACAGCATTAGCATTTATCTGCTAGAGCTTGGGATTGACGGCTTAGCCTACGCCAGCTTGGTGACAAAATTTGTGCTGGCAGTCTATATTATTTGGCTCTACCACCGGAATCACCACGAATTTGAACTTGGCTGGCGAGTCAGTTCTGAATACCATCCAGGCGCTGTCATGATGCACCTTGTAAAAGTTGGTGCCCCGCTTTCGTTTGCGCAAGCCAGCAGTCAGTTTGGGTTTTTACTCATGAACGTGCTGATTGCGCCACTGGGCTATGAAGTTGTTGCAGCCTTTGCGATTGGGAATCGCATCAATTCGCTCATGTTTATGACAACCAAGCAAATTGGCCCCGGTGTTGTCCCTGTGATTGCCCACAACTGGGGAGCAAACGCCATGGGGCGCGTGCGGGAAGCCATCAATTTTGGGCTGGCGTATTCTCTCTTTTGGGGCGTCTTAGGCGGCATCTTTCTCCAGCTAGTCAAGTATCCGCTTAGCAGTTTTTTGACCCAAGGGGAACCAAACATTCAGCCTTACGTCCTTAGTTTTGTAGGGTTAGTGGGCTGGACTGTCATTGCATGGGCAGTCTTTCACATGCTGCAAAGCGTATTTGAAAGTTTTCAGAAAACGTCTTTTACATTTTGGATCAATGTGTTCCGCCTGTGGGGATTGCGCATCCCTGGTGTATTGTTCTGTAGTTACTATCTGCCCCATTTGGCAGAACTAGGGGTTTGGTACACGATGTTTATCTCAAACATCGTGACACTTGTGTTTGCTTTGGTATTTTTTGCAAGCCAAATTCAAGGTGTGCTGAACTCAGATCAGAGCCAGTTGCAGACCCTATCGGCTGGTGGCTAAAGGTTCTCTGTGTTTACGACGAGCGGTAGAGCCCCGCACAATGAGTCTCGGGGTAAGCGAAATATGTTCTTGCTCTCCCGAATAGGTGTTTTGAATGCGCTCAATCAATCGTTTCGTCGAGAGTTCAGCAATTTGTTGCAACGGCTGCTTGATAGTTGTCAGCGGAGGCTGCGCAATTTCTGTCAGCATAATGTCATCCATGCCGACAATTGAAACGTCATCTGGAATTTCCAGGCTCAAGTCACGCGCACCTTGATAGGCACCTAAAGCATACATGTCATTGATTGCGAAGAGAGCGGTTGCTGGATCAGCTAAGCTGAATAATTCGTGCGCTCCAAATCGGCCGAGCTCAATCGCATTGGCATCGCCAAATGTGCCCGGCGTGCCTTCCCAGATCAACTTAGGATCTGGTTCGACGCCAGCCTCTTGCAATGCGAATTTATAGCCAGCAAGCCGATCCATACGACTAACAGTTGCCGTAGACCCAGATAGAAATCCAATGCGTCTATGGCCCATTGCAAGCAAATGCTTCGTGGCCAAGCGGGCTGCTAGTTTGTTGTCTACTCCCACACTGTCAATGATGTGCCGGTCTTCGGCTTGGGCCAAACGATCAAATGCAACGAGATTAAGACCTTGTTCCATGAGATCTTCAAGGTGGGTAAACTGCGTCAGTGATGATCCTAAAATAATCCCTTTGACCCCGTAGCCAAGCAACTCTTCAGCATAGCTGCGCTCACGTTCTGGCTTGCGTTCACTGTTACACAGAAAAACCTGATATCCATTTTCAAGCGCTGTTTTTTCGACGTGTCGTGCAAACATTCCGTAAAACGGATTGGCGACTGAAGGCACAATAAGCCCGATGATGCGAGTTTGGCCGGTCTTGAGTTGACGGGCGGCGCGGTTTGGTTTGTAACCTAAGTCTTCAATTGCAGCTAGGATACGGTCCTTCGTTTCAGGGCGCATCCGCTCCGATCTGCCGTTTAATAGATTACTGACTGTACTAACTGAAACACCCGCCATTTTGGCGACTTCAGTAATTGTTACTTTCCCGCTCATGTCTCGTTTGCCCCTGAGATTCCTGTTTAGTGTTTGCCTAGTGTAACGTTATAGTAAAACAGACGCAAGGGCGAAAGCACTTTTTTGCGGTAATTATTCTGTATTTTCCCCTGAAAATGAATTTTCTAATGTTGGATTCTGCGATTCCTGAATAAATCGGGTTGACATATTCAAAACTTACGGATAAATTAGTGTAACGTTACACTAACCAGTATCGAACCTCGCCGCTTCCAAGTGCCACACACTAAAAAACAGGCGACGTTCAAAAAACAGACAACTTTAAACATTATTAGTCGCACGATTTGTATCGCGACTATTTATACGAAATTACAAAGGTGGAGAGACGACGAGTCGTTGCTTCATCACTTAATCATCAATGTAAAGCTCTTCGAAAAGAAGAAAGGAACGTTACTATGCAAATCGATTTATCAGGTAAGACGGCAGTAGTTACTGGTGGCAATCGTGGGATTGGTCGCTCATTCGCAACTGCGCTTGCAGGCTGCGGCGCCCAAGTTGTTGTGACCTATTACAGCAGCGATTTTGAGTCGTTTCCTGACGGATCGGGGATTTCTGGCGTTGCTTTAGATGCAACCAACAGTGCAGATGTAACTGCATTTATGGCAAAAGCTGCTGAAACACTAGGCGGCAAAATTGATATTTTGATCAACAACGCTGGTGGTTTGCTCGCACGCGTTGAAACTGCCACGATGAGTGACGAACACTTCCACAATGTTGTGAATGTCAACTTCAGCAGCTGCTTCTACTGCACGCGCGAAGCCTTGAAATTTATGCCAGACGGGGGACGCATTATCAATTTGTCCTCATTAGCGGCTCACGATGGTGGGGGCGGCGGTTCTCGCATTTATGCGGCAACCAAGGGTGCAATCAACAGTTTCACCCGTGGCATGGCCAAAGAATTAGCGCCACGCCAAATCACTGTCAATGCAATTTCACCTGGTTTTATTGCCGACACGCCATTCCACAACACCTTTACGCCAGACAACGTGCAAGAAATTGTTGCTGGCAAAACGCTCATCGGTCGTGGTGGTACGCCTGACGAAGTTGCGTATGCAGCACTGTATCTGGTGTCGCAAATGGGTACTTATGTGACCGGCGAAGTAATGGAAATCAACGGTGGTCTGTACTTCGTCTAATTTGAATTAGCGACTTATTTGTTGCGTTATGCGCTTATTTTCTAGTCAAACCATCGCCGCGATGCGAAACAGCATTGCTGCCGGCCAGCCAAAAGCACAGGCTTGGCAGCAGCTTGTTCAGCGTGTCGATGCGTGGTGTGCCGTACCCGCTGAATTGCCAAATGTTTCTGGCGGTTGGATTCACAAATACATTTGTCCAACGACTTGGTTACCTCTGATGTATGACGGCAACCGGCCAAATGAACATCGTAGTCCGGCTGGAACGACATGTGAAGGCGTTGCATACGACGAGGCTTGGCTAGCATGGCGACACCGTGAGATTGCAGACATGAGCCGCGATGCGGCACTCGCGTTTGTGATCACGAATGAAGCGCGTTACTTAGCAGAAGTAGAGCGCATTTTGCTCCATTACGCAGCGTTCTATAGCAACTTTGCGGGTGCAGACACTGCTGAAGCGTGGATGATCCCAGCGCGGGTATTTAACCAAGCGCTGACTGAAGCGCTTTGGGCGATCCCCGCAATTCACGCCTTTGACTTAGTCGCTGACGCGCTGGACGCAGATGTGCGTGAAAAAATTGTCGTAGATTTGCTTGAACCGCTTGGCAACGCCATGGTGCAAGCGCAAGACTCGCTTATCAACAATAACAATGTCAAAAGCAACTATATGGCGTGGTTCAATGCTGTGCTTGGTTGCGTTGGCTACACCATTGGCAATCCAACTTTTGTCGAAAAAGCGATTGATGGTCCCGGTGGGTTTGTTGCCCATCTAGACGTTGGTGTCCTAACGGACGGCATGCAATATGAGGTGACGCCGTACTATCACAACTTTGTGGTGTTGGCGTACATCATTCTGGCTGAAGCTGCCAAAACGAACGGCCGTGATCTCTACAGTCACACCTCTGCAACCGGACAGTCTATTGCCACGATGTGGCGGGCAATGACCCGCCTCACGCTGCCAGACGGCACAATTGCAGATCTAGGCGATGGCTCATATTGGATTGACAGTATCTTTGATCGTGAACTGATCGAAGTATACGAAGTCGCGCTTGCGCGCGATGATTTCTTCTCCTCAGGCCTATCAGCAACGCTAGCTCATGCTTATGCGCGCTCGCACCGTGAGCGTAATAGTTGGGCGGCGTTGTTGTACGGTCTAAATACGCCTGACTTAAATACGACGATGCGCGCAGCGGTTGAAGTTTTACCAGATGCTGGAGTCGCGCTATTGCCAGCCTCAAGCGGACTTGTTGCCGTAGCGCCTTTTGGGGCAATGCGCGGTAGTCATTCGCACGGAGATCAGCTTAGTTTGCAAGTCTGGCCGTTCTCAAACGATGCAGGCTGTGTTTTATATGGCATTCCGGCGCGTTTTGATTGGTATCAAGACATTTATGCCCACAACTCATTAGTCATTGATGGTGTTTCGCCAAAGGAATTTGGGCAAGCGGCGCATCAGTTGACCGATTCGAAAGCGGGGCCGATGCTGAGTCTTGAAGCAACAAATTACTATCCCGCGCAGGTCTCACGCCAAGTGCAAGCAGGGCGCAACACACTAACCGACTCGCTATCTGTGACAGCAGATGACACACACACCTACGACTGGGTGTTTTATGTCGATGGTGATTTGACATTGCAAAATCATGCTGCAACGACAGTCAACAAGCCGCTTGGTGACACCACGGCGACTGCTCAAATTCAACTTACGAAACAATTGGATGCTGTAAATTCAGCGATCTTTCACATTACGCATACAGAGCAAGCATACACACTTCGCTTACAAACAGCGGCACCAGTCACGCTCATGCTAGGCAATGCCCCCGGTACCTCTTGGGACCCGACGCAGCGACGGCATGTCATCGTTGCCCGCAGCGTTGGCAAAGATCAGTCTTATAACATGGTAATTTCGCATGACTGAGATGCTCTTCCTGAAAGCCAAGACGCTCGACGGATGGCGTCAAGCGGCAGAAACGACACATAAGGCGCAATTTGAACGGTTGCTCAAGCAAGCGCAAAGCTACGCATCCGTAGAGTTGCCATGCGAACACCCAGACGACTCCATTACCTACATCGGGATGGGTGCTGCAAACTTGGCATTTGCCAACTTGCTCACAGACGATCCGCAATATTTGGAAACGCTGCGCTACTGGCTCAAGACCGGCATTGGCTTTCCACACTGGGGCAAAAAGCGCATGCCTGACCATGACCTAGATGCGTCATGGTTGCTATTTGGCTTTAGTCTCGCCCTAAACTGGGTGGGCGACCGTTTGCCTGCCGCTGAACGCGAAGCGCTCATTGCAAAGCTACGCTTACAAGGCGAACGCCTCTACAAGTTCTCTATTACAGACATCGGGACGTCATGGACGCGACACTATTGGCAAAACCATAACTGGATTTGCAACGGGGGCTTCCTGACTGCGGCATATGCACTCGCTGCCGATGACTACGACACTTCCGCTTGGATCAATGATGCCATTGTAGATTTCAAGCGTGTACTCAGTGTCTTCCCCGAAGACGGTTCTGACTATGAAGGGCCAGTCTACTGGCGCTACGGCTTCCAATTTTTGCTGTTCCCACTGCATTTGCTAGCACAAGAATCGAATATAGATCTGCATGACAATGACTTTTTACGTCATGCATTTGACTATCGCATTGCTGTGGCTGCTGCAAACTGGGTCAACACCGCCAACTTTGGGGACTGTCACGACCGCAAAAGCTCACACTCCCGCATGATGCTATATCGCCTGGCGAGCTTGTACCGCAATGGGCATGCCCAATGGCTTGCCAATCATTTTGATGAAATTGGCGAATGGGACCGTGAAGGGCGCGAAGGCATGGTGAAGCCCGGCCTGCTTCCTGAAGCTTGGGTCGATTTTGTTTGGTACGACCCTACAGTTGAGCCTGTTTCAGTTGAAACATTACCCACCACGATGGTCTTCCCAGACCTTGGGCTGCTGACAACGCGCACCTCTTGGGATAAAGATGCGACGTATCTTGCTTTCAAGTGCGGCACGCCAAACGGCATGCGCGGCTGGCAGCTGGGTCAAATGTTCAACCGCATGTATGACTGGAAAACCATCAAGGCTGACCATGATCATAACGATGCCAACAGTTTTATTTTGGTGCGCGGCGATGACTACTTAACGGTTGACCAAGGCTACAGCAAAGCAAAATTTACTAAGCATCACAGTACGCTGTTAGTAGATGGCCAAGGTCAATACCTTGATGGTGATAAAGATCCATACAAGGGATTAAAGGAAGCCTGGGGCGGGCGACTTGAAAACTGGTTTTTTGCAGAGAACGTTGTCTACACCCATGGTGAGGCTGCAGGAGCCTATGCAAAAAATCTGGATCTGACGCAATTTAGTCGTCAGATGTTGATGCTGGGTGCGGAGACCGTGGTGATTTGTGATGATGTCGCCCTTGCTGCTCCGCGCCCGCTTCAATGGTTGTTGCAAACAGATTTTGCCGCCCAACTGACAGGCGACCAACGCTGGCTTGTTTCAACAGAGTCGCATTTGTTGCAAATTGATGCGCTCGAACCCGCGCAGGTTGCGGTAGACCAGTGGGAACAAGAAATTAGTGCTAATCCAACGTCGGCTAAACCAGACTGGATTATTACGCGCGACCAGTACACGTTAGTGCTCTCACCAGCAGAGAACACAACATTCACACGCTACTTTGTAATTTTGTCGCTGGTTGAGCGCGAAGTTGAACAGCTTGCCTGTGAATTTGGCTCAGCAGCGCAAATTGGTGACACGCTCATTGCTTTCGCTAGCGGCCGTCGTCACATGCAAATTCCTAGCCGTCTGACCACTGACGCGGCTTGGTGTGCCATTAATAATGAAACCATGGCTGCTGGAAATGTCACCAGTCTGTGGCATAACGACAAACTTATGTTTATTGCGTCTGCGCCGGTAGAGGTTGCGTTAACGGAACGTGGTTGCGTTGCGTCAGCCAAGCACCCAACTTGGATTAGCTGTGCAGTTGCTCAGGAGCCAAGTTCAGTTGTAACCGAAGGCCGTGAAGTTCAGGCCAAATGGGATGGTGAGTTAGGGCTGTTGCGTTTTCAAGTTCCAGCAGGAAAAACACAGGTCGTTTGGCAATAGCCTAGCCCGGATAAGGACAACACGATGTCAAGACAAAAAAACGGTCAGCAAGACTTAGAGCAGAACATGCTTCTGTATGCCATCAAAACGATTATGACGGACTATCGGCTGTATTTACTACTGCTGCCGATGGCGCTGTGGTATTGCATTTGGTTTTACAAGCCACTGTCAGGGTTGCTTATTTCATTTAAGAACTTTCAGCCAGCGTTAGGGGCGTTGGGCAGTGACTTTGTTGGCTTCTCAAACTTTCAGACGCTTGTTACTGGCGCATTTGCGCCGCAATTCTGGCGGGCATTCCGCAACACATTTGTCATTAGTCTTTACGGGCTGATCTTTGGCTTTCCTATTCCAATTATCTTGGCAATTTTCTTCAGTGAAATTGTCAATAATGTCTACCGTAATGTCACCCAAACGTTAGCGTATCTGCCTCACTTTCTCTCTGAAGTCACCATTACTGGGCTGGTGCTGACAATGTTGCGCAATAGTGAAACATCAACGGGTGTCTTGGCGGGCTTATTAATGAACATCGGGTTGATTGATGAGACCACGCGGGTGGCCCAAAACGCAGACTATTTCCGGCCCATGTTCATTATCACTGGGATCTGGAAAGAAGCGGGCTATAGCTCGATTGTGTTCTTCGCTGCCATTATGGCCATTTCGCCAGTTTTATATGAAGCGATCCGAGTAGATGGAGGCAATAAACTCCAAGAAATTCGCTATGTCACCTTCCCCGGCATGGCACCAACGCTCATTATCATGATTGTATTGCGGATTGGACGCATGCTCTCAGTGGGGTTTGAGCGCGTCATCTTGCTTTACAACGCCAATACCTATGAAACAGCAGATGTGCTCAATACATTTGTGTTGCGCATTGGGTTGGAAGGGGGCAATCAGGCGCTTGGCGCGGCGGCGGGGATGTTTGACTCGCTAATTGGATTTGGCCTCGTGATTGGGGCGAACTTCATTAGTCGGCAGATTTCAGACTCTTCACTCTGGTAAGGCAGTTATGCAGCGATTAAGTCAGTCAGAACGCGGTTTCAAGATTTTCGCTCTCACTTTGGTGACAGCGTTTAGCTTGCTTGCATTTTTTCCAGTGATTTATGCCTTTTCGGCATCTATTAGTGGCAAGGTTGCCTATGAAACGGGCCAAGTATTTTTGTTGCCGAAAGATCCCTCTTTCCGAGTCTATGAATTGATCTATTTAGACAAGGGGTTGTGGATTTCTTTCATCAACACTTTGTTTTACACCGTCTTTGGCACGGCGTGGAGTATGTTCATTTCAGTGACCGGGGCATATGCACTGGGCAAGAAACGGCTGCTATTCCGGCGGACCTTCAATTTCCTTGTTGTGTTTACGATGTGGTTTAGCGCCGGGATGGTCCCGCTATTTCTGAATTACACCAGTCTCGGTGTGGACAATCGCTGGGGGATTATTGTCGCATTTGGCGTTCAGGCGTTCAACATCATTTTGCTACGCAGCTTTTTTGAAGCCATTCCACATGAAATTGAAGAAGCCGCTCGCATTGATGGAGCCAATGAGTTCCAACTGTTGCTGAATGTGTATATGCCAATGTCTAAGGCTGCCTTGGCAACCGTTGCTTTGTTCTATGCAACCAGCCGTTGGAACGGGTACTTTTGGGCGCGGATGCTGCTCAACAACCCAATGGAATTGCCACTGCAAGTATATATGCGGATATTGATCGAGAACTTTGTGACGATGTTTGAAGACATGCCGATTGACTTACCGTACTCGGCAGACTCGTACATTTTCGCAGTCTTGGTCTGCTCAATCATCCCAGTGTTGATTGTTTACCCTTACATATCACGTCACTTTGCCAAGGGGGTAAATCTTGGTGGCGTAAAAGAATAACGATTTCGGCGTGTGATCTTGACAGCTTGCGAACGGCTCCCACCACTGCACGGTCAATAATCACACGCCTGACAATCAAGGAGAAGCGCTATTAAAAAAACAGCTTTACATTCAAACTCAATTGTTCGTCAAACTTATTTTACTTAGGAGAATGGAAAATGGCTAAATCAATTCGATACTATCTCGTATTAGCTATGTTGCTACTCAGTGTAACGGCTCTTGCTGCTTGTGGCGGCGTAACTGAGCCGGAAGTCGCTGAAGAGCCAGTCGCAGAAGAAGCTGCAGCCGAAGAAGTGGTGGAAGAAGCCGCTGAAGAGGTCGCGGAAGAGGCTGCTGAAGAAGTCGCAGAAGAAGCTGAAGCAGAAGAAGCTGCTGAAGAAGAAATGGCAGAAGAAGCTGAAGCGGAAGAGGCTGCTGAAGAAGTCGCAGAAGAAGCTGAAGCAGAAGAAGCCGCTGAAGAAGAAATGGCAGAAGAAGCCATGGTTGAAATGGCAGCTGAGCTGGACATCAACTATGCTCTTGGGAACAACCAACGCACCATTACTTACAACCAAGCTACACCAATTGAACAACCAGACGGCACCGTGATCTCACAAGGTCAGTTGAAGCCAACCTGGCAATACATTGAAGGCCAACTTGGCATTAGCTTCAACGATGTCACCATTCAAGACCAAAAGTCAGCTGAAATGATTGAAGTTTCTGCTGCAACCGGTTTTGACGGGGCAGACATCTTTGGGGGTAGCGGCATTGCTGACGACCTCATGAGCTATGGTGCCCAAGGTTACTTCGTTCGCTTGAATGACCACTTGGACATGATGCCAAACTTTGCAGCATACTTGGAAGCAAATCCAAACATTGCAAAGGCAGTCACCGCATATGATGGTGGGATCTACCACGCACCATACGCTGCTGAAATTGGCAACTACGCCCGTGTCTTCAACGCTCGCGAAGCTTGGATCACCGGCTTGCTCGACTCAGATGAAATGATCGAAGCAGAAGCAAACAGCTTGACCCCAGCGTATGCAGGGTACTGGAGCAACCGTCACGCAACCAATGTTGTTGACTTGCAAAACGAAGCCGCTGGCGGTGAATTGACCGGTGAAGTTGCGCGTGCAACCTTGTTGGCTTACATTGCTGAAACCTACCCAGATCTTGAAAAACCATCTGACCTCTACATTGGTCTTGGCGCACAATACGACATCGATGAATTCGTTGCGCTGTTGCGCGTGGTTGAACTGCACCCGAACACGGTTACGAAGATTACGACTGGTGACGTTGTCGCAGACGCCCAAGTCGTACCATTCTTCACCCGCCGTTCTAAGGATCGCTTTGACCTGTTCCGCATGATTCCATACTGGGGCGGTCAACGTGTCTTCGGTTCAGATGCAACCGGTGCACGCTTCTACTTGGACGCAGACGGCGAATTGCAATACTCATTCGCTGACGAAGGCTTCTTGGAAGGTCTGACCTACTTGCGCCAAATGTCATCTGAAGGCCTGATCCTTGATGGCTTCTCAGACGAAAGCAACGGCGACAACTTCCGCAGCTTGCTGTACGCAGCTGATGAAGAAGAAGGCCACAACCAATTCGGTTTCGCCACCATTGACTGGATCGCATCAACAACGGCATCTAACCCTGGTGTTATCAGCTTGTTGCCACCACTGACCACAGTTGGCTCAGACGAAATGATCCATTACATGGAAAACACTCGTGTGATCAAGCCAGACGGTTGGTCAATTTCAACTGCCTCTTCAGCAGAAGAAATCAATGCAGCGTTGACGTTGTTTGACTACTTCTACTCAGAAGACGGTCACGTAACCCAAAACTACGGCCCTCCATTTGGTCGTGTTGAAGGTGGTGTGTACCTCGGTGCTAACGGCATTGAATATCCAGAGTTCAACCAATGGATTTTGGACACCTCATGTGAACTGAAGAACTGTGACATGTCAGGGTTCTTGCGGGACTTCATGGGCTCACTCATTCCAGTGGGTTACCAAAAGGAAATCGGTTTCGAATTGCAGTACACCCAAAACAACGGGCCTGCATCATGGGAACTGTACTACGGCGCTGAAGTTGTCACGCCTAGCTACGAATCTGCGGATCCATTGTTCCGCTTGGTTCCACCAGTGTTCTCACTCACCGAACAAGACACCGCCAAACTCGGTACCTTGGCAGTTAGTGAAGAACAAGTCACCCAGCTCTTCCTATATGTAGAAAACGCTGATGGCGCGATGGCAGATGCTGCTGCACTGTCAGCAATGTACCAAGATGCTGGTATTGCAGACTACACCGACGTATATCGCAACGCATACTTGCGTTCTACTGAAGGTGAAGCTGCTCCAGCCGCTGAAGAGGAAGCTGCTGCTGAAGAAGAAGCTGCTCCTGTTGCTGCTGCTCCAGACGTGCCAATGGCAGAGTCATTGGAAATCAACTACGCATTGGGTAACAACCAACGCACAATCACCTACAACCAAGCAACGCCAATTGAACAACCAGACGGCACCGTGATCTCACAAGGTCAATTGAAGCCAACCTGGCAATACATTGAAGGCCAACTTGGCATTAGCTTCAACGATGTCACCATTCAAGACCAAAAGTCAGCTGAAATGATTGAAGTTTCTGCTGCAACCGGTTTTGACGGGGCAGACATCTTTGGGGGTAGCGGCATTGCTGACGACCTCATGAGCTATGGTGCCCAAGGTTACTTCGTTCGCTTGAATGACCACTTGGACATGATGCCAAACTTTGCAGCATACTTGGAAGCAAATCCAAACATTGCAAAGGCAGTCACCGCATATGATGGTGGGATCTACCACGCACCATACGCTGCTGAAATTGGCAACTACGCCCGTGTCTTCAACGCTCGCGAAGCTTGGATCACCGGCTTGCTCGACTCAGATGAAATGATCGAAGCAGAAGCAAACAGCTTGACCCCAGCGTATGCAGGGTACTGGAGCAACCGTCACGCAACCAATGTTGTTGACTTGCAAAACGAAGCCGCTGGCGGTGAATTGACCGGTGAAGTTGCGCGTGCAACCTTGTTGGCTTACATTGCTGAAACCTACCCAGATCTTGAAAAACCATCTGACCTCTACATTGGTCTTGGCGCACAATACGACATCGATGAATTCGTTGCGCTGTTGCGCGTGGTTGAACTGCACCCGAACACGGTTACGAAGATTACGACTGGTGACGTTGTCGCAGACGCCCAAGTCGTACCATTCTTCACCCGCCGTTCTAAGGATCGCTTTGACCTGTTCCGCATGATTCCATACTGGGGCGGTCAACGTGTCTTCGGTTCAGATGCAACCGGTGCACGCTTCTACTTGGACGCAGACGGCGAATTGCAATACTCATTCGCTGACGAAGGCTTCTTGGAAGGTCTGACCTACTTGCGCCAAATGTCATCTGAAGGCCTGATCCTTGATGGCTTCTCAGACGAAAGCAACGGCGACAACTTCCGCAGCTTGCTGTACGCAGCTGATGAAGAAGAAGGCCACAACCAATTCGGTTTCGCCACCATTGACTGGATCGCATCAACAACGGCATCTAACCCTGGTGTTATCAGCTTGTTGCCACCACTGACCACAGTTGGCTCAGACGAAATGATCCATTACATGGAAAACACTCGTGTGATCAAGCCAGACGGTTGGTCAATTTCAACTGCCTCTTCAGCAGAAGAAATCAATGCAGCGTTGACGTTGTTTGACTACTTCTACTCAGAAGACGGTCACGTAACCCAAAACTACGGCCCTCCATTTGGTCGTGTTGAAGGTGGTGTGTACCTCGGTGCTAACGGCATTGAATATCCAGAGTTCAACCAATGGATTTTGGACACCTCATGTGAACTGAAGAACTGTGACATGTCAGGGTTCTTGCGGGACTTCATGGGCTCACTCATTCCAGTGGGTTACCAAAAGGAAATCGGTTTCGAATTGCAGTACACCCAAAACAACGGGCCTGCATCATGGGAACTGTACTACGGCGCTGAAGTTGTCACGCCTAGCTATGAGTCTGACGACCCATTGTTCCGCTTGGTTCCACCAGTGTTCTCACTCACCGAACAAGATATCGCCAAACTCGGTACCTTGGCAGTTAGTGAAGAACAAGTCACACAACTCTTCTTGTACGTTGAAAACGCTGATGGCTCTATGGCAGATGCCGCCGCATTGGCGCAAATGTACCAAGACGCAGGTATTGCAGACTACACCGACGTGTACCGCAACGCCTACATTCGCTCTACTCAATAGAGCAAGTGCAACATAAGATCAAGGCAGGTGTCTCTGGCACTTGCCTTGGTTAGCAAAAACTTTGGTGCGGGGATGCAGGCATCCGCCTGCTCCCAGCCCTAAGCACTGTCACCTCAATCATGCCTAGTAATCTCCTTCGCATTCAAAAAATGCTACTTTACGTCTGTATGGGGTTAGTAGCTGCGTTATTCGTGCTCTATCTTGGCTTTATGACGCAATACTTTGTGTTGTTCTTTGACGGCACAATGGAAACCTTTGAGTTCTACAAACAATTGCAGGTGTTCAATAAGGAAGCCTTTAGCATTGCGCTGTGGTTTATTGTTGTGGTTGCTCTCTTATATGCCTTTGGGCTGGCGAGATATCGGCCAGGCTTAGGGAGCTTGCTTGCGACTGTGGGGGCAACGGCGGTAATTATTTCGCGCTCAATGGCGTTGTTAGGTGTGCTTCCCGTCTACAAGCGGGGCTATTTAGCTTTAGACTTTGAACCGATGGAAGACTATGTGCCAACAACGTTCGTCTTTGATACAGCTGTCACCATGCATTATTTACTTATTGGTGCGTTTGTATTGCTGACGCTAGTCGCGCTGGCGTCATTCTCGCAGCGCCTGCGTGAAGGCAAGCCTCTTGTAAGGAAGTTGCTATGAGTACTGGGCAGAAAAGACTTTACGTTGAGAACGGGCTAAGCCAACAACTGATCTTGTTTTGGCTGTTTGGCAATACGATTTATACGCTGCTACAGGTCAACAATATGGACGTGTCTCTGCGGCTTGGCGTGTTTGTAATGCTAAACATTGGACTGTCACTCTTTGCATTTCTAATGGCAGTACGCCAAAAGATCTACCTCGTGCAATGGGGCTATATGGGCGTCGCGCTGGCGGCCTTCCAATTTGCGCGCTTGTTCTGGCTCCCAGAAGAAATTGTGAACCCGATGCGCTTGGGGTTACAGGGCATTCTCATTGTGACGAGCGTTGCTGCGCTGGCAGGTTCAATTATTTGTATTCAGCGCTCGCGAGAACGTCAAAACTATATCGATACGAACGATGTGGATTTGGCGACGATTCAAAAGTAAAACCTCATGCATGAATTAGTTCTTGAACATGTAGATAAGATCTACCCCGGTGGCGTTCAGGCCGTTTACGACTTCAACATCCAAGTTGAACACGGCGAATTCATTGTCATGGTCGGGCCTTCAGGCTGTGGGAAAAGCACTGTGCTGCGCATGATTGCGGGGCTAGAAGAAATCTCAGCGGGTGATATGTATCTGCGTGGCGACCGCATTAATGATGTGGCGCCAGCCGACCGCGATATTTCGCTGGTGTTTCAAAACTATGCGCTCTATGGGCATATGTCTGTTTATCAGAACATGGGCTTTAGCCGCACGGTTCGACACGAAGCTGTGGGCATCATCCATGAAAAGGTGATGAAAGCTGCGGAAACGGTGCAGCTCGGCAATGAGTTGAACCGGTATCCGAAGAATTTGTCCGGTGGGCAACGGCAACGGGTTGCACTAGGGCGCTCAATTGTCAGCTCTGCCAAGGTTATCTTGATGGATGAACCATTGAGTAATCTAGACGCGAAGTTGCGGGTTGAGTCGCGTCGGGCGCTTAGTCAACTCCATCAGGAATTGGATAACACGTTTATTTATGTGACGCATGACCAAACTGAGGCAATGACCTTAGCAACACGCATTGTGGTTATGCATGATGGCCGTGTCCAGCAAATTGGCACACCGTCGGAAGTGTATCATCTGCCTGAAAACATGTTTGTGGGGGGCTTCATTGGTAGCCCGCCGATGAACTTCTTACTTGGAAAAATCAAAAACGGTCGCTTTATTGGTGACAATCTGGAGCTGGAAATTCCAGCGAAGTTTGCACCAATTCTGAAGCAAATTAAGACCGATGAGGTGTATCTGGGAGTTCGCCCAGAACACTTCTCAACGATCGCCAGTTCTGACACGCAACGTGTGCAAGCTGAAGTGACAAATCAAGAATATTTGGGGAATTATATTCTGTACTACCTCACGATTGGTCAAACACCTTGTGTTGCTAATCTGAAGCTTGTTGAAACTGGTGCAAATAATGATCTGTCAGAACTGTATGTTGACATGGATCAAGTGCATTTCTTTGACCCAGAAACTACCCAACGGATAAGAGCAGCGTAACGATGAAAATGAGACAGTTTTTGCTCAAGCTGTGCACTGGCATTTTGCTAATTACAGGTGTTGGGCAACTCGCAATTTCACAAATTCATATTCTGGCAACCACCAAAATATTTGCGAACCAAATTGGTCTATACCTGTTTCTGTTCATTATTTTTGGGCTTACGACAGGGTTCAATGCGGTGCTAATTGAAAAGCCGTTGAGCTTAATATCATTTGCATTTTCAAGCATTATGGCTTGTATAGGCGGCGGTGTTTATTTGCAATTACTTGCCGCAGATGTCATTGCGCAAGACTCCTTGCGCATGGAAGATGTGCTTGATAGTTGGCAAATCGTGATTGCGTCGATGATAATTTATGGTGTTGGATTAATACTTGTGCCGATATTGAGTTGGCCAGACGTCAATCCATTCCAAAACAATGAGTGATTTACGCTACCGATTACAAGTATTTTTTACAGAGCGTCGTATTGCGCTGATTATGCGCTGGTGGGCGGCAGGGGCCGTCTACTTTTTCTTCGGCTGGGGCACAAACTTAGGCAACCAGTCTTCACTCATTGATTTTGTATTTTCGCTTGGCGTTGCCATGGGCTTACTCAATATGGTGGTGGTCCATCCGGTTTTGAAAATGGCCTTCAACATTGGCCCAAAACGCCCACCGTCTTACAACACCATTTCACAACGGATAAGTGATTATCTGGTTGAGATCATCAAAAATATAGGTTTCATGTTCGTCATTGCGATGATTTATATTGCACTAAATAGTGCTATCAATCTCGCGTTCGGCTTTTCAGACGAGACGATCACAATCCCCGGTGAACCTATTTTGTTCGGCATTTTTTATGTGCTGACACACACACTATTTGAGCGTCTAAAGCTGCTATTTATAGAAAAAGTACGCCCAAAATAATGCTGTAAAACGTTCAACATTGAACAGCAACCAAAACACAGGTTGCAAAAAATAATCCACATTTCTGCACTGTATTTTTAGTGCCATAACAAATATCTGAATGTTGACCAGGTTGCGAATTGCAGCCGAGGCTGGCTTAACCTTTTCAAAAATCAAAATGCGTAAACAAATTTCTCAACTTGGAGCTGCAATGTGTTTGTTCGCATTGTCTGCTTGTACGGCAGCGCCGATAGATGAAGTAACAGGTGCGCCAACTGTGATTGATAACACCGCTGCACCGACCGCGACAGCAGTTGCAACAGAGCTGCCCGCCACGGCTGAACCCACTGTGGAACCGGCCCCAACTGCGACTGAAGTCGCTGTTGTTCCAACCCCCACGCTGCGGGCAATTGCACCCGCCGCATCGATTAGTGATCCCGCAGATCAGCTCGATGAATACATGGAAGAAGGGCTGTTTATTTCCCACTTTGACTCAACTGACATTGGCGCGTGGTACACCTATTCACAAGACACTGAAGTCACCTTGCGCGGTGAGGCTCAACCCCCAGAAGGCTACATTAGCTCTTCAAACTGGCACGCCAAGCAAACCGATAAATGGGTCATGCCGACTGGTGGCCTTCAGCTAGATACCGACCTCGCCATTGCTGGTGACGGTGCCGCCCGCTGGTCAGATACTGAACTCAGTTCACGCGTGACCATTATTGATATCCCGCACGACTGGAGCGAGTACATGTTCCTGACGTTTTGGGCGTATTCAGAAACGGCCAATGATGCCGGGATTCAGATGGCAATCTACTCTGAGCTAGATAGCACCAGTGACGATGACTACTACAAAAAAGAAATCATCATTGACTGGGAAGGCTGGCGGTTGTTTGAAATTCCATTGCATGAATTCCGTGCCACGCGTGACCCGGTTGGCTGGCACAAGATTGACTACATCAAGATTGCCTCAAGCGGGTGGGGGCATACCCCCGTTGCTTCGACCGAACTGGTCTTTGATGAAATGAAGCTTTCCAATGTGCGCATTGGACCAAAGCTTTCCATTGACATGCCGACTGATATGGAACATCCGCATCTCTTTTTGAATGCGGCCGAAATTGAAGAAGTCAAGGCAAAAGTAGAGACGTATCCGTGGGCACAGACCGCCTACAACTCCCTGAAAAACCGTGCTGACAGTCTCATTGGTGTGGACATTGTTGTTCCAGAAACCGGTGGTGGGTTTTACCACGCCTCAGATTCTGCAGCGTATGCCATCACTGAACGGCACTACGAACTGGTCGATAAAGCCCGCGATTCAGCGCTGATGTATCAATTTACGGACAATCCGGTTTATTTGGAAAAAGCGCGTGAAATTCTGTTGGCGTATTCAGATGTCTATCTGACTTACGAGATCACGGACAAAGAAGGCCGCACAGGTGACCAAGCAAGCGCTGGTGGGCG
>JAHDBS010000030.1:20652-22168 GCA_020630225.1 Anaerolineales bacterium
GACAGTAGTTTGGGATACCAACTAGACAAGAGCGTGACCGATGATGGCATGTGGTATGAAGGATCGATGCATTATCAGCTCTACGTGTTGCGAGCAATGTTGCCGCTGATGGAAGCAACGCACCATGCTGGGTTTAACGTCTATGAAGATCCACAGTATAAAGCGCTGTTTGACTTCATGGTCACCTACGCCGATCCGAATTTGGAGATGCCTACGATCAATGATGGGCGGGTTGTCAATTTGACCGAGTCTGACCGCGCCACGTATTACGAAGTGGCCTACCGCCGCTTAGGCGACCAACGGTATGTTCCAATTCTGTCTGGCTCTAGACGGACTGACCTAAATGCGTTGCTTTACGGGGTTGGCGAGCTTGGCGAACCACAGGCGGCAGACTGGAAGACTGAACTCTACGCTGATTCAGACCTCGCCGTTCTGCGCTCTGGTGTGCCAAGTACTGGCATGCAGGTCACGCTGAACTACATGGGCTATCAGGGCGGACATAGTCATGCGGATCAATTAGGGATTGTGTTGTACAGCATGGGCACGACACTGGCCCCTGACGCGGGGTCAATCAAGTACCGACTACCAGAGCAAGAAGCGTACTTCAAAGCGTCGTTGGCGCACAACACCTTAGTTGTCGACGGACTGTCTCAAGAACGAGCACCGGGTGCTGCGTTAGAGAAGTTTGTGTCAACTGACAACACCGTGCAATTCGCGCAAGTCGCCACTAGCGATATTTACCCAGACGTTGAATTGCAACGCACGCTGTTACTCACAGATGCATATCTGCTGGATATGTTCAATGCGTCTAGTGAAACACCGCGCACTTATGACTGGGTGTATCACAATCAGGGTGCTCTGACTTCGCTATCTGCGGAGTTTACAGAAACGGATGCATTGGCAGGAGCGGATGGCTATAGCTATCTCACAGGGATTGAAACAGCTACCGTGGCTGCGGATGCACAATTCGACTGGCGCTTGGCATCTGACAAATACGTTCGCATGACAATGCTTGAGCAAGCAGAGACGACCTATTTCACTGCCCGTGGACCAATTGCAGCGCGCGTGGGTGATGAAATCGCGGCGCAACCAGTGCCCATGGTCATTGCCCGCCGTCAAGATGTGCCCGCCACGCAGTTCGTGAGTTTGATCCAGCCTTATGCGGCTGAAAAAGAGATCTTACCGGTGACGGATGTTGAAATCAACAGTGGGCGTGCGTTGCAAATCGACCGTCCAGATGCCACCGATGTGCTGATTTTAGATGATGTCTTTGAAACGAAGTCTGTAGCAGGGATGCAATACACCGGCACTTGGGGGTTGGTTTCAGAACTTGAAGGCGAATTGCAGTGGGCGGTGTTAAACGGCACTGAACTCATTGGTGACGGCTGGCGCATTGCACAAGAAGATTTGAGCGGCGAAACCGAACCCGTTGGCATGGGACTTTATTTTGAACATGCGGCAGCTGACCGTTTGGTGGTGCATAACACGTATGAATTTGTCAGCTTTATCACGCTGG
>JAHDBS010000456.1 GCA_020630225.1 Anaerolineales bacterium
TTACCCAATTTCAAAAGACGTGACGCCAAACTGTCGTGCTAACGAAATATCTGGCGCTGCCCCCGTGTACATTCTGGCTGTCTCAAAAGAGACGGTCATCCCATGCCGATTAGCAAGCGCAACAGCCGCTGGATTAGCTTCAGGTGTATCCAGAAAGATGATCGCCCCCTGCGGCACTTTGGCTGTCAGTGCGCCAAACAACGCATCGGCTAACGCAGCATCATCTGCAAATAGCGGTCCAATTTTGTATCCAGTGCGGCAAGGGCGAATAACGCCGTACCCAGCAAGTTCGCCAGACTGCAAGATGCCAAGCGCATATGCTCTGGGCTGGGATATCCACTTGTGAAGGAACTGTGGACGGGCTTCTGGGAAGAAAGGTTTATCATAGGCGGCAATGGTCTCAAATGACAGTGCTGTCAACGGGATGACAGTCTCGTCCGGACAAAATTCACCATTGGCAACCCCTTCATAGCGGACATTACGATGCGCCAGCTTGAAACCAGACGCTTTATAGTTCTCTTGTTGCGCAACCACACCGTCTAAGCCGACATTGCAGCCTGCGAGGTAGTCCATCCCAGCTTGCCAAATTTGCAACCCATAGCCCTGCCCTCGATAGTCGGGCTTGACAATGTAGAAGCCAAGAAACCCAAATGCGCTGCCATATCTCACGACAGAAATAGACGCAATCGGTTCTCCATTTAGCACGCCCATCAAAAAGCCATTCGGATCAGCAGCGAAATAGCAGTCTGCATCGTGTAAGCCAGGGTTCCACCCTTCTTGCGCAGCCCATTCGACTGCAAGGTCTAAATCTGCACGAGTCATAGTGCGAATACTGTAGTTGGGTGTTTTCATCGTTTACTGTCCTCGTGATGGATATTACTAAGGAGCGCAATAGAATTCAACGTTGAATGCTGAGCTGTAACAGATGAAGTTCAGACTGAGTAATTACAATTCTAGGCTCCGCCTCACGCTTGCAGAGAAATGCTAATTCGGTGAATGCATCTCATTGTGCGCATAACAATGCAAAACACAGGTTTCTAGCTAAGACGCTCTAGAAACCTGTGTTTCCAAGTAATTTCAATAGACTTCTTAATTGGCTAAATTCGTGTCCCAAAAGCGACTAGGAGTATTCAACTCTGGTTACAGAATCACAAAACGCCATCGCGCTGGATGACGTTTTGTAAAACCACAACCTGAAGGCGGGTGCCAACCCGCCGCTACTGATGGCGCTGGCACTGGCATTGCACTCTGAACACCCTTTCGGTACGGGCGGATTGGCATCCGCCCCACATGGGTATTTCTGCTAAACGCCTATCTCATATCCACGCAACATGTAGATCCCCATTACAAGCAAGATAGACCCAAACAGGCCCAGTTCCCAAACAGACCCACTGGCCTTACTTAGCAACGACCAAACTAAAACGCCTAACGTAATGCCTCCAATGGCAATCAATGTCCATGCTATGTTTTTGTTGTTCATCTTTGAAACCTCCCTTTGTGCTTAACTGAGGGGTGTGCATAGAATCAAGATTCGTCATGCTGTCCGCAGGTAAGGCTTGCCGCTACACATTTGCGCTAACTGAAAGTCTTATAAACCATCGCGTGTGAAGCATCAGGCTATGGAATATTGCAAAATTTCGCTAAATTCAGCGCCTGATCTTTCGCACGCGATGAAAATTTATCTAGATTCGCTACGCAAACGTGCTCAAGATGACGAGTTCAGATTTCATGCACACCCCACGCTTAACTAACCTAAATTCTAGACAACACGCTTGAAACGCACGTGTTTCAAAGCTTATCGCCAAACATGCGCCTAGACTTGTTGGCCTGTCTCTCTCGTTGACATCAACATCTTGTTGAATCAAAAACGCCACCAAATCTGGTGGCGTCGTGTTTTCTTTTGCGTTAGCGCGTCTAGCTACCGAACTTGGATCAACGGTAGGTCAAACCAGAATCGGGTTCCTTTGTGCGGCTCGCTTTCGACTTGAATTTTAGAATTGTGCCCTTCTAGCAACCGATACGCCAAAGCAAGACCAATGCCTGTACCACCAAAGCGGCGAGTTGCAGACCCATCAACTTGATAGAACTTATCAAAAATGCGGTCTAGCTTGTCCGAAGGAATGCCAATGCCGTGGTCAATGACTTCAACATGCGCAACGCCTTGTTCTGAGTTTGGCTTGACGCGGATCACCACATTGCCACCATTTGGGCTGAATTTAACTGCATTATCTAACAAGTGCCGGAAGACACGCGCCAGCGAGCGCATTTCGCCTTGCACCAGCACCGTCTTTTCTGGGTAGTCAATCACCAAGTCACAGGGACTATTCGCAATAGTCCGTTCTAGCATGCTGGTCGCAACTTGAATGGAGTCCCGCAAATTGATTGGCCCAAGGTGGATCTTGCCAATATCGGCACCACCAAAGTCGACAATATCTTCAATGAGACGCTCAAGGCGTTCTACTGCGGCGCGCGTTGTGGTCAACCCTTCGGTTTGGTCCTCATTCAACGGGCCTAAAATGCCGTCAGCCATGAGCGCAACGTAGCCTTTTACATGTAGCAACGGCGTGCGCAATTCATGAGAGACGTTGGCAATAAATTCAGACTTGAGACGATCCAGTTCACGCAGTTCTTCTAACGCTTTGCGTAGTTGCGCAGTGCGGCTGGCAACCGTCTTTTCCAAAATCCGATTGGAGTCTTTGAGTTGGTCACTCAAATGCTTGACGCGCAGCAGCGACTTTACACGCGTCACCAGCTCAAGGTAATTGAACGGCTTGGTTAGAAAGTCATCCGCGCCAACTTCTACGCCTTTGATCTTTTCTTCAGTTCCTTTCAACGCAGTGATCATAATCACTGGTAAAAAGGCGGTCTCTTCATTTGACTTAATCAGGCGACAAACTTCGTAGCCATCTAAGCGCGGCATGATGATGTCAAGCAGCACCAAGTCTGGCTGCACGCTTTCAACCATTTCCATTGCTTGTTCGCCATCGACTGCGGTGAAGAGTTGGAATCCCTCCATTTGGAGGAATTGGGTCATAATGTCGCGGTTCGAAGCTTCATCATCAACAATGAGGATCTTCGATTCTTGCGGGGGGCGAACTTGTGGAATCATTTAAATTGGTGTTTGGAAGAATGCGTTAGTTACAGCAACAATCATGCCAAAAAAAGCAGGAATTGTCAGCAAAAAATATTGGATGGGTTGCCGCATAACTACTATACAGGTTTGCGAATTCCCAACGCAACCATTGCAATATTTTTGCCTAAGTTGCGAAAAGGCCGTCTTGAGTTATAACCAATTTTGAAAGTGAAGTTACGCACTAGCCACCCTAGAGTTTCACAGAGTTACATGGTCGTTGTCATACTCGGAATGCAACAGTGTTGCTCAGCTCAAGTCGCCAAGACTCAGACTGCCCCGAAATTTAGTAGTTTCCGCATCAATTTATGGCGACAACCCGTGCATTTGCGTTACACTTAGCAACGTAATTCCACATAAGTCGCAAGCTGAAAAATTGCTCCTGCACAGCAGAAAACAGCATGATATAATCTTGCGCCTGCACTGGGGAAGTGTCGGAATTGGTAGACGAGCCTGACTTAGGATCAGGTGCCGCAAGG
>JAHDBS010000457.1 GCA_020630225.1 Anaerolineales bacterium
CATCGGGATCTGGCGTGTCGCGATTGATCCCTGCCACATCCATTGCGGCCTGATTGATCCACCACGAATGTCCATCCCTGCGCGCCAATACAACAGGGTTGTGCGGTGCCGCCGCGGTAAGCGGCTGCGAGTCGGGGAACACACCGCCCCACAACGACTGATCCCAACTATGACCGTAAATCCATTCACCAGCGGCTGCACGCTGTGCCTTCATCTCTACCTGTTCCGCCGCGGCAGCAATCGATGCAGCACCGCTTAAGTCAATTTGCGTGCGGACTTCGCCAAGCCAAGTGAAGTGCCCATGAGACTCAATGAATCCTGGTAATAGCGTCTGTCCACCTAAATCGATCTGGCGAGTAGTGGTACTGCATAAGCGCCGAATGGTCGCATCATCGCCAAGCGCAAGAATGCGGTTCCCTTTTACCGCAACAGCCGTGACAACGGTGTTGCGCGAATCGAGCGTATAAATTTTTCCATTTAGTAATGCGAGATCTGGTGCGATTGACATCTAACCTGCCCCTTTGCTGCATGAGCATAACAACTTATTGACCTAAGACTAACCATATTCCAAATGGCATGATCTTACTGCATATGCTACATTTAGCCCCTAGTTTACTGTGGCAATGACTCGTATTGGAACCTTATTTTGAACAACACTGAAAAGCCTCTCCGCCTCCTTGGATTATTCGCCCACCCAGACGATGAAGTGTTCTGTGTTGGCGGCACTTTCGCAAAATTTGCCGCTGCTGGAGCAATCACGATGGTGGTCTCTTTTACAAAAGGAGAAGCTGGGCAGATTCGCGATGCGGCCATCGCAACGCGCCGTACGCTTGGCGCAGTACGCACCCGCGAGCTTGATTTGTCTTGCGAGCAGCTCAACGTACATCACGTACGCTGTCTCGACTTTGGTGACGGTAAACTCAGCAACATTGACTTTGAACTATTAGTAGAAGCTGCCGTCGAGCTAATTCGTGAATTCAAGCCAGACCTCGTTTTCACCTTCGATGAAACCGGCGCCTACGGGCATCCCGATCACATTACGATGTGTCACGTAACCAAAGCAGCTTGTGAGCGTGCAGGCATTGCAACTATTTATCCAAATGCTGGTACACCTCATGCGCCCACTGGCCTTTACTATGCTGTATTTCCGCAGAATGATCGCTTGCTGCTAAAGCTAATTGTGGAATGGCTAGACTCGCTTGACACCCGTTTTCGTGGCACGGATGAATTTACACACGCCCTCATGTTATTCGCAGACGAGTCTGGCATGCTTGGTTACGCGGCAGACCATATTGAGATTGAGTGGTATCCACGTGGATTTTTCGTCATTGAACAAGGGGAACCAGCTGTTAGTCTCTATCTGATCCTCTCTGGGTCAATAGATATTTACATAGAGCAACCAGACGGGGAAATGCAACATGTTGAAACGCATGGACCAGGAACCTTCATCGGTGAAGCTGGTATTGCTTACAATTCCCCACGCAACGCGCATTGTATTGCCTCAGACAAGACAACTTGCTTAGTATTCTCTCCCGGCGCGCCAACTAACTTTGCTGGCCGCGGTGAAGACGCGCAATTTGCAACCGAAAATACCCAAGTCAGAATAGAACAGCCGCTTGACCCAACCTTAGTCACACTCAAGGTCAATGACCACATCGGGCAAAAAGTGCAAGCGCTTTCACAACATCACTCGCAGTATCCAATTACACCTGACTTGTTTCCAGCATCTATCTTGCAAGAAGTAATGGGCAGCGAACACTTCACATTAGCCTGGAGCACTGATCCGCACAAAGCAGAAACAGCTTTGCGCGCAATTGAGCATCCCGTTGCAGACAAACCTATGTAACCTGAAGTGAGGATTGTTGCCTCGCGCGTTCAGGGAGGTGTCGAAGTGAGCGCATGTTCTCGAAGCATGCATAGGATACATCTGTATTAAGCACCTAAGTGCTAGACCCTCTCACATTGACCTTGTTACCGTATAACAAGCCACTACCTACGGGACAAGAAAATGAAGCACCAACACCTCAAGCGCAGCCTAACATTGTTCATTGGAGCAGTGTTAGCTGCAATTATTTTCGTCTTTGCCATAGCACTCTGGTCGCTCATGGCATTTGAAGAACGTATCCCCTACCTGAATAGCACCTCCCCCACAGGTCGTTATCAAATCGAGTTGGACTATTCACCGCCATTTGTATTTGGGTCTCATACAGTGTATGTCTACGCACGAAATCTATCAGCCACAAATACACGCTGGCTGCGACTGAGACCTCGTCGCGTGCATGTCGGCACATTTTCAGTCGCAAATGATGGCAAGTCTATCGAAGGAAATTGCGATGTTCAGTGGTTGCATTCAAGAGATAGAGAGATTGTCGAAATTACCTGCAATGGAGAAGAACAAGGAGAAGAAACTCACAGCATGGCGGTCCAAACTGCCTTAGATTAGCTCTAACCAAAATAATCAGATAGATTGTCAGAACCCATTGCTATTCTGTAATTGTTAGGTATCAGGTAGACAAGGTTAGAGCACACAAAAGCTCTAACTTTTTCAGATCAATACAGGTGCTGTTAGAAAACATTCCAATTTGGGACTTTAGACGCTAAATACCCACCCACACATGCCATATGTAACAAATATCTGCAATAAGTTTAGAAAATAACTAGACAATGCTGCAAATTTCCACGGCTTCTCAGTCAACTTAAGCAACCCTCAACCAATTCACAATCTTTTGATCTGAGCCTACATATTATTCTGATACTACATCAAATGAATCGTACGTTTTGATTTTTAAATCTGTCCTGATCAGACGGAGATCAAACGCGATATATACCAGATTGGTAGTAGGTAGGCATAAATGGGCATTCGTTCAGTAGGTAAACAAACCAATATATTTTCAATTGTGCTTAGCATTGTTTTGCTAGGCATTTTTGGACTTTCACAGGTAAGCGCGGGACCAACACTAGGTACACCCGGTGTAAACGAAGCAGTACTCGCTGTTTCCAAAACTATTTCAGACGAGCCACTCTTAGGTGGCGATGTGTCATTTAACATCACTGTACAAAACACGGCTCCACTTGAGGATGGTCTCGAAGACGACAAAGCCTATAACATCACAGTGACGGACACATTACCAGCAGGGCTAACTTACACTGGCGGCGCGCCAGCCCCTTCAAGCGTTGTAACAAATGGCGATGGCACGACTACCCTAACTTGGGTCAACATCAGCGACCTTGAAGCCAACGAAGACCTTTCAATCTCAGTCAATGCATCCATTGATCCTTCCTTAGAAGTTGGCGATGGCTTTACAAATACTGCTCAAGCTGAAGGCAACACTTTGCCAGACAACAGCGGCGCAACTGTCAACAGTAACGTTGGCTCAGTGTCTGGCGCAGTTCAAGCCATCGACATTGAAAAAGAAGTCAACCAAAGCACTGGCGTTAGCCAAGCAACTGGCGCAAGCGGCTGGGAAACTGAAGCACCTGGCGAAGGCGCTGGTGAAGAATGGCCATTCAGCTACACCATTTCAGTCCGTAACAATAATGTTGGTGACACAAGCAACGTTGTTGTAACCGACATTTTGCCACCGGGAGTTGCTTACATTGGGACAAC
>JAHDBS010000031.1:0-239 GCA_020630225.1 Anaerolineales bacterium
GTCCATACAATGACGCTAGACCAAAGCCTGTTCCCAAAATCGTCATCACAATACTGTAGCCTGGCGACTGCAATATTGGTAATGTAAACGAACTGAGGATGAGAATAAGACCTAGTAGCGCCGCTCTAATAAGTGAATTGTTGAAAGCAAGTAATTGGCCATCTGTCGTAACCACTTGAAGCTTTAATAAGCGCTTTCCCCAAGTCTGTCCGTTCCCAATTTCAGAATTGAACCGAGCC
>JAHDBS010000031.1:249-20098 GCA_020630225.1 Anaerolineales bacterium
ATGATGAAGCCAACAAATTTCCCCCATGGCCCTAAACGAAAAGAAATACTTTGAAAGACATATCCAATTACGATCAAGGGAATACCAATAATCATTACATCTATGAATGCGGCTAACCAACGGCGCCAAACTTTTGCTGGTATTAACGCCTCTTGTAATGATTTCAGTTCATCAGCATCCAATTCACGCAGGCCCAATGCTTCTCTAACTTCAGGATCATAAATTTTCTTATCCATTTAGAACACCTCGCTTTACACAGCAAAAAACAAAATATATTGTACCTAAATAGGTGTAAAAAAATACTCAAATAAAGGAATAAAAAACTAGAGATATATATATTGTCTGCGGTATGATTTCCTAGAAACCCAAACAACCTCTCAATTTGCACATGCTTAGTTTACGAAACGTCCACCCAACTGATCTCCCCATTTTCTACAGCTATCACCTCGATGCTGATGCTGTTTATCAGGTCGCATTCTTACCAAAAGAGCGCGAACAGCGCGAGATATTTGACGCGCACTGGGAGCGCATTTTGCACGCTGATGGAATTGTGATCCGAACTATTGAGGTAGACGAACGCGTTGCAGGACATCTGCTGCGGTTTATGATGGATGCCCAACCGCAAATTGGCTATTGGATTGGACGAGAATTCTGGGGACAGGGCATTGCAACGCAAGCGCTGCGTAAATTTATTACTGAAGAGGAAACACAACGTCCACTTCATGCAGCCGTTGTTGCGGACAATATTGGGTCGTTGCGCGTGCTAGAGAAATGTGGGTTTGAAAAAGTAGAGACAGTTCGCAGCTATGCACAAGGCCGCGGTGAAGAGGTGGATGAAATTATTTTGATCCTGCGGGATTGAGGGAGACGCGGATTATTCACAGACTTGTTCCGGTGCATAGACCGAGACGTCCCGGCGGGCGCGTCTCTACATTATTTACTTTGCCTCACCGCGTTGAACCTCACCCCGCATCAAATACAACCCGGCAAACTGCACCAGCGGCACGCCGGAAATCAGCAGATGAAACAAAATTGCATAGGCCAGCGCCTGTTCACGGTCAATGCCAAACGGCCCTAACGCTGCTACCACAGCTACATGAAACACCCCTATGTTGGCCGGTGTCATCTTGGTTGCGGTGCTAACATAACCAGTAAACAGAACCGCAATGGCCAAATAGACAGTTGGCTGGATGTCAAACGCAGGCAGCAGTGCCATTTCACTCAGCGCAATGAAGAACCACATCGCACTGGTAATTCCAACCATGGTGACAAGCTGACGCCAACTGCTAAGGCTAGCAACGCCAACCGCAAGCTTCTCAATTTCAGCTAATAAACGATCTTTCCAGCGAAACGTAAAGCGATCCACTTGAGCCGCAAACCAGCGCAACCATTTCGCCCCAAAGCGCATCGTGATGAGCACCGCAAGAATGCCAACCACCGGCAAAATTTGAAACAGCGTGGGATTGATCTCTAACCCAGCACCAAGGTCGGCCAAGACAAACAAGACTGCCACGCCAGTGATACCTAGAAAGACAAGGTCAAAAAGCTTCTCAACAAAGATCGTGCCCGTAGTAGTTGCTGCCGCAGCACCAGTTTCACGATTCAGCGCCACAATCCGCGCAACTTCACCAAAGCGCCCTAGCCCAAAAATATTGACTACTGCGCCAGTGAAATATGACCGCATCGTTGGGATGAGCGGCGTTTCAACGCCAGCTTCATTGAGGAGCCACTGCCAGCGCCAGTATTTGAGCAGTTGCAACCCGAAGTAGATCACAAATGCAGCGACCACGTAACGTAAATGCGCGGTACGCAGCACATCCGCGACGGATGCCCAGTCAATGCCCCAAATAAAAAATGCTAGCACAATCAGTACTAGCACTATTCGAATCCAAGGCCAGAGTTGACGCGATTTACTCTGTGTATCTTTCATAATCTGGATAGGGGACAGAAGATAGATGTTTTCTCTATCTTCGAGCGCATAGCGCGTCCTCTATCGGCTATCTATCCCAGCACTTTATGAAACTCAGCAATGTTCTCAGCGATGCTGTTATCGCCACCAAAGACTGCTGATCCTGCTACCAAGACATCCGCCCCTGCGGCGGCAATATCCTTGGCGTTATGATGCTTCACACCACCATCCACACCGATCAGTGTTTCAAGACCAGATGATTGCAACATTTGACGCAGCGCACGGATACGGCCAGTGCTTTCTGGAATGTATTTCTGCCCCCCAAAGCCTGGGTTGACCGACATAATCAAAAAATAGTCTGTGATCGTAAAAACTGGGACTAGTGCCATTAACGGCGACGCTGGATTGATAGCAACCCCAGCTTGCACGCCATGCTCGCGGATCATTTGCAACGCGCGATGCAAGTGCTTGGTTGCTTCCACATGGACAGAAATAATATCTGCCCCCGCTTCAGCAAACAAAGGCACAAGCTGCTCTGGCGTTTCACACATCAGGTGCACGTCCAAAATGACGTTTTCGGCAGCGTCAGCAATCTTGCGTAATGCTGGCATCACAATTGGCCCGAAGGTTAGGTTAGGCACAAACTGACCATCCATCACATCAATGTGAATGTATTCTGCACCAGCATCGACGCACTGTTGGACTTGGTCCGCTAAGCTGCCGAAATCGGCAGACAAAATTGAAGGGGCGATCTTTGCGCTCACGCAGTTTTCTCCTGAATCTCAATGCCGTTTTTGCCAGCAATAATAAGTTTGGTTGTCATGTCTAAAAACAAACCGTGTTCAACAATTCCGGGCATTGCTTGTAGTTCTGTTGCCAAAGCGTAAGTATCGGCAATACCGTCTTCAAATTTACAACGCACAATGAAATTCCCATTGTCAGAGATGTAGCGGTCACCGTTTTCTTGTAATGAATATACAACGTCAGCGCCAAGTGCTTCTAGCCGCCTAACGTGCACACCGGCCTCGAACTGAAGAATTTCAACTGGCAATGCCGACCGCTGGCCTAATCGATCCACCAGCTTTGAGTCATCTACAATGATGATGAGTTCATCCGCCAATGCTTCGACTACTTTTTCGCGCACCAGCGCATTGCCCAATCCTTTGATGAGATTCAACTGTGGGTCAACATCATCGGCTCCATCTACAGCCAAGTCTAGACGACCAAGGTCAGCTAGCGAGGCCAAAGGAATGTCTAACGACCGTGCCTGAATTTCCGTCTTGATAGACGTTGGGACACACACAATATTGCTCAGGGTGCCATTCTTGACACCTGCGCCCACATAATCCACAAAATGCTTTGCCGTTGAGCCAGTTCCCAAGCCCAATTTCATGCCATCTTGTACGTATTCAAATGCCTTTTTTGCAGCTTGTTTTTTGAGTTCTTCCATAGCGGCGTAATGGTAACAAAAGAATGCGTGAATAGCACGGGTTTGGCGGAATAAAAGCGAATGGCTAAATAGCTAAAGACTAATGTGTTCCGTGCAAACACTGTTTCGACCTCATTAGCTATTCGCTAATTAGCATTTAGCCAACGGTACAAGAGTTGCACACTACTCACATTAGACACAACCCCTGCCCACCCCTTATACTCATTTCATGCGTCGATTTGCCCTCATTCTGACCGCTGCGTTCCTCGTGGCACTGGCGTTCCCTGCCCTCATTCTGGCCCAAAGAATGTTCAGTGACAGCGAGCCCCTGCCTTATCCAGAAGAGTATTACACCCTTGTTGAAGCCTCACCAGATGGTCGCTACTACGCCGCCATCGGGAGCCACGAACAAGGCGAAATTGTGCAGATTTTTGACGCCATCACCGAGGCACCGATCTCGAATATTGGCATCGGAAAATACTTTGGTTGGCACCCAGACAGCCAGCAAATTCTGTTTTATCAGGACTTGACCAGTGACCGTGGACTATGGCTCTTTCATGTGCAAACCGAACAGCATCAGTTGATTGCTAACCCAACCACGATCGACATTTCTGGTGCGGCAATTTCGCCAGACGGCACCCAACTCGCCTTCGCCACTAACAATTTCAATCAGCACCAAGTTTGGCTAGCCGATGCTGACGGCACCAACGCGCAACAAATCATCGATAGTAATGGCACCGTTTACGTCTTCGATTGGTCGCCAGACAGCACCCAAGTGCTCTATGCAGATCAAGATCCAACCGAAAATAGCGTTGCCGGATTTGAAACCGCAAAAGATTTAGGCGGTGGCGCAGCCGATGCAGACACCTCAGCCCTTTACCTGCTCGATTCTGAGACAGGCGCAAGCGAAGCGCTAAACACGCCTTTCTTACTAGGCTTTGGCCATGAGCCAAGCTTTTCGCCTGATGGCAAGAAAGTGATCAGCGTGGCAGAAGCCGTTGACTCACAAGCAGACTGTCATGCCAAGGACACCGGGTTAGAAGATGAAGATGAATGCTTCTTTGAAGACACCGCCCTCTATCTGGAAACGTTAGACAGCGGCGAAGTTGAATTGTTGGCGGAAGACGTGTTCAATCCCGAATGGGATGAGTCGCTTGATCTAATCAAGGTCGACAAAGTTGTCGAAGATGATGAAATCGAGACGTTTGCCATCGCGCCTGAATTTGCTGACCCTAACAATGAAGCCAAGCTGATTCCGGTCGATGAAGAAGAGGAGTTTGTCCCGCCAACAGTGGAACCAATTGAGTTGCCGACCTCAATTCCGCAGGGGCTATTCCGCCCTGGTTTTGAACGTCAAGGGTCTTACTACTTTCAAGAAAGTCCAAAATTCTTGCGGACACCCTACTATGGAACGCGCTACATTACCGCCTTCCATGACCATTTCGATCCAGACTACAAGCGCAACTTCCGCTTTGGGCTATTTGACAACACCATCCTTGGCCCGCCAGTCAATGAAGACTGTAGCGGTGGCGGCGGCTGGGCGTGGCGGCATCCAACCGGACGTTGTATTTACTATGAAGGTCACGCAGGCACTGATGTGCGCATGCGCTACGAGCCAGTGCTGTCTGCAGCCGATGGCACTGTCGTGCAGTCCACTTGGTGGGATTCAAATAATCGCCGGCGCGGTTTGGGGATGTTTGTCGAAATTGACCACGGCAATGACTATTCAACGCTATATGGTCATCTAAGCGCGCTGACCATTCCGAGCGCCGCAGATGGCGGTAAAACTACGCGTGCCCTAGACCAACTGGGCACGTCAGGCAATACCGGTAATTCGTCTGGGCCACACTTACATTTCGAAGTGCGTCGCTTGAACGAACCTGTAGATCCATTTGGCGGCCATGGGCAACCACCACTCTGGGTGGATGGCGGCTGGGATACCGGCGACAACTGGACCAAAGACAGCTTGTGGATTGGTCAGCCAGATCGCAACTATGGCGCAACCTTTACCCATGACACCCCGGCTGACAACTTCATCAAAGGGCGCATCACCGCTGAAGGCTCACGCGACTGTGCGACCGTTGAATGTCCGTTTTGGGTCGAAGCGAATGATGTTGGCAACGATGGCGACATGCTTTACACCTTTGCCAATGGTGACAAGCTAGATTACTGGGCACTCTGGAACGCCCCACCCGGACGCTATGAAGTTGAAGTGTTCATTCCAAAACGTAATGCCACCACTTGGTGGGCCAAATACTGGCTGGTAACCTCAGGCACATACAACCTAGACAGCTATGTCGTCGTTGACCAATATGGCGTATCTGAACGCTGGATTTCACTTGGGGTGTATGAATTTGGCAATGGCGCACCCTACGCGGCCATCTTGGTTGGGGATGATACTGGCGAAGGTTTCCGCGAACGTTGTTTTGACACGGAAGATCAGGATCGTTGCCAAGTTGGCGTGGATGCCATTCGCTTCAAACAAGTGTTAGATCCCGGCGTCGTAGCACCAATGCCAACCGCTATTCCACCAACCGCAACCCCTGCACCAACTGCTGATCCCAATGCTATTTTGGAAGAAAGCGGGTTCTTCCCGTTGGTTGTATTAGGGAAATAATCAAACACAGGGTAATGATGTGGCGCGCCAAATCACTACCCTGTGTTATTGCATTTCGCACTTATCCCGCAACAGCAACCTCTACTGCCCCCGTTTCAACGTCATAAACCAAGCCGTGCACGGTTACATCCGCAGGCATAAAAGGGAACGCTTTGATGTTCTCAACCTCGGCCTTTACTGCTTCGTAAGGATCAGCAAACGTTTGCAGCCATTCTGCAAGCTCGTTATCTGAAAAGCGATTTAGACGCTTGCGTTGTTCAGCGGAAAGTCGCTGTTCCATGTTGCTGCGAATGACATTCAATTTACTGTGCGCCAAGCAGCAGCCACAGTCCTTATGCATCAGCACAACATATTCATTGATGCCCGCAAGGAATGTTCCAATCACTAGTGAACGGATATCGGCGCGGCCACCAATTGTGCGGATAATGCGCACATCTGAATTACCGCTGCCGTCTGTGCTAAAGCTTGAAATCCCGATTGCCTCTAAGTTGATGCGCGGATCCATGCAGGTAATCACGGCTAGCGTTTCAGGGGCGCGTTTAGGCAAGCTTGCAACATCAATCTGGGCTTGAAACGCTTTATTCGCCTGCAACATTGCGGTTAGACGTGGTGTTGTCATCGGCATTTTCTCCTTGTAAGTGCTTGTTGATTTTGTAATCGATGAGATCTAGACAGTCGTGTAACGCTGAAATTTGCGCTTCAACTGCCGTTCGATGCGCTGCCAACAATCCACGGCGTGCGGCATGGGTTGCATGTCCGCCGCGGCGTAGTTCGGCGAATGTCTTCATTTGCACCAAAGGCATTCCAGTTGCTTTGAGCTGTTTTAGAAACCTAATCCACTGTAAGTCCGCATCTGAATATTGCCGGCGTCCGGCAGCGTTGCGCGCCACGTCTAAAATCAATCCGATTTTTTCGTAGTAACGCAGCGTATGGACACTAAGTCCAGTCTGTTCTGACGCTTGTTGAATGGAATATGACATTTGCATCGGCAAGGAGTGTACAAGTTAGAGTATGCTCTAAATCAAGAGCCACTTTTAGCGATATCCAATTTAATAGGATTACCTCACCGCCAATCCTCTCATAGACTAAAAGCGAAGTGAGAAATGTTAGTAAGACAGGAGAAATAAAATGACCAACAGAGGATGTTTAGGCTTCTTAATTCCAGGCCTACGTGTGATCCCGCAAAACCAAGTGATGGTGATTGAACGCCTTGGTAAATTTAGCCGCATGGCAGAAAGCGGCGTCCATATACTGCGACCCTTCGTTGAAAAACCACGCCCATTTACGATGCGCGTGACCTATCAGCGGCCAGATGGCAAAAAGCAAGTCGTGACCCAACGCAGCGAAATCATCGATCTACGTGAACAGGTGCTCGACTTTCCCAAGCAGTCGGTTATTACTGCTGACAACGTCGTCATGGAAATTGATGCCGTGTTGTACTTTCAAATTGCAGACCCAGTGAAAGCAATCTACAAAGTCGCAAACTTTTCCGACGCCATTGAGAAGTTGACGCAAACCACCCTACGCAATGTGATTGGTGAACTCACGTTGGACGCAACGCTCAGTTCGCGCGATGACATCAACGGGCGCTTACTCACCATCTTGGATGAAGCAACGGATAACTGGGGTGTCAACGTGACGCGGGTCGAGCTGCAAGACATTATTCCACCGCCCGAAATTCGCAAAGCGATGGAATTACAAATGACCGCTGAACGCCGTAAGCGGGCACAGTTGCTCCAAGCGGAAGGAGACAAGCAGACCAACATTCTGACTGCCGAAGGGGATGCCAATGCGCAGATCCAAAAGAACCGTGCTATTCAAGAATCACGCCGCTTAGAAGCCGAAACGGATGCCTATACGCGTGAAGTAGAAGCTAAAGGTGCCGCAAAGGCCCGTCAGTTTGAGGCCCAAGCCGCAGCGCAAGCCCGCCAGATGGAAGCCGCAGCCGAAGCACAAGCCTTGGCTGCAATTGCTAAGGTCGTTGGCAACGAGCAAGCCGTGGAATATATGGTGGGGATGCGCTATTTAGAAACACTCCAAGGCATGGCAGACGGACGTGGCAACACCACATTTATGCCATTTGAAGCCGCTGGTGCACTCGGTGCAGTTGGTAGTTTGAAGGAAGTGTTGAAGAAAGACGATCTTTCTGATCTGCTCAAGAAGTAGAAAAAACAGGACACGGATTGCACGGTAAACACAGGCGTTGCGCTGTGCAATCCACGTGTTCCGTGTCCTAGTAAACGAAAGTGAAGCTAAGAGGCCGCTGTCATTGCGAGATATTCTTCACGCAACCGTAAAGCAACCTTACCCGGCTTGCCATCGCCAATGATGTGCTCATCAATTTGAATAACAGGCACAACCGTTGTAGACGAGCCAGTCAGGAAGGCTTCATCCGCAGCCAAGACGTCATCCAAGGTAAACCAGCGGAAGGCAGTCTCTAAGGCATCGGTCTCTGCGACGTTGACAATCACTTGCCGCGTGATGCCATGCAGAATTTCTTCTGTCACTGGTGGCGCAATAATCGTGTTGTCTTTGACAATGAAGAAGCTGCGCGAGGCAGCCTCAGTAACCCGTCCATCGGCATCCACAAGTAAGGCATCAAAAGCGCCAGCATCATGGGCTGCTTTCTTTGCCATCACTTGACCCAATAAGTTCGTAGTCTTAATGTCACGGCGCTTCCAACGTAAGTCTGGCACGGCGTGCATCTTCACACCAAGGTGCGTATTGCGCTCCTTGACTGGTTTTTGAGGCTGTACAAATGCGAACACATTGGGTTGCATCTCGGTCGAATACAGATAATTCCGATCCGCTGTCCCACGGGTAATTTGCAGATAGAAGAATCCATTCTGGATGTCATTCTCAGTCGCAAGCCGCTGAAAGACGTCACGGTATGCCTCACGCGCAAGCGGATTGGGCATTTCAAGCTCAGCCAGCGAACGTTCGAGCCGTTGCATATGCAGCTCAAAGTCAGCAATTTTGCCATCCATGAGGCCTAGGCCTTCATACACAGCATCGGCAAAAAGCAGGCCCCGGTCAAAAATAGAGAGTTTGGCATCTTTGGCAAACATGTAATCGCCATTGAGAAAAACAGTTCGATTTTGGTAGTCAGTCATTTTGGTGTGCTTAGCCTCCCATCCCGAACCCACCAACTGGGTTCACAATATGACGGGCACCAAAGCCAGCAATCATTGGGCGACCTTCAGCAATGGCGGCTTGTACGCTTGGCAGTTGCAAAGATGCCTGATGATCGGCTTCAGTCATCCAGAATTCAGTGATCCAAATGCTGACAGTGTCAGTTGCATCAGCTGAGATTGCATAAAGCACGCACCCTGGCATGTCTTGCGTGCCATTGAGCAAAATTTCAATCAGTTTGTCACGATTGCCTTCTGTGGCTTTGAGTTGTCCAATTATTCCGTACATAGCGCTCCATTTGAGAATGTTACTTGACGTGCCATTATCGTATCAGATTGATATAAGGTACTGTTTTCATACTAAAATCTAAATAATGTCTAATCCTATTGTTGAAGCAATTAATATTTTTGTCACGCCGCTAACGAGCGATGAAAAGCGTGAAGTCCAAAAACGGGTCGCCATTAGCAGCGAACCGGGGTTTGACTTCTATTTGCTCACGGTACTTTCAGCTGCAATTGCAACCTTAGGCCTTCTCACCGACAGCGCCGCCGTCATTATTGGCGCAATGCTTGTTGCCCCGCTTATGACCCCCATTCTAGGGATCTCGCTGGCCTCAGTGCGCGGTAATACACGTTTGCTGCAGATCTCTGCACAAGCAGTTGCGACTGGTGCAATTACGGCAATCATATTGGCTGCAGTCATCAGTTGGTTCTCACATAACTTGCCATTTAGTGTCATCACAGAACTCCCCCGCGAAGTGATGTCGCGTACGCGCCCCACGCCGTTTGACCTGATCATTGCGATTGCAGGCGGTATGGCTGCCGCCTACGCGTTTTGTCGCACCAATCTGTCATCTGCTTTACCGGGCGTTGCCATCGCAACCGCCCTCATGCCGCCTTTGTGCACAGTCGGGATCGGTCTCAGCCGCTGGAGTATGCCAGTCGCTGGCGGCGCACTGTTGTTGTTTATTACCAACCTTGCTTGTATTGGCTTTGCGGGGATTGTTGTCTTTTTCATTCTTGGCTATCGCCCGCGGCGCCAAGAAGGCACAAAAGGCTATGTGCCACGCAGCATGTTTATCTCCGCAGCGTCTGTTCTGCTCGTAAGTATTCCACTGCTTAATGCAACCTATAGTCTGTTCACCCAAAATCGGCAGGTCGCCATTGTGGAAGAAGCCGTCAACGCAGCGCTCATCAGTCTTCCGGGAGTCGAAAAAGCAGGCCTTACATGGACTCGTAACACAAACGGAATTGATATGGACTTAAATGTGCGGTCTTTGTCACGAGCTGGCATCAATTTTGAACGCACCGTTGCCATGCAAGAAGAAATTGGGACATATCTAGTTAGCAATGGTGTCCTTGGCGAAGACGAAGCCCTTACCTTACAGTTAGATGTCATTCAAGGTGCCCGGCTTGACCCTGCCATTCCGCCGACACCAACGCCGACCTTAGTGCCAACAAATACACCGACACCGGGGCCAACGCCAACATCTACCGCAACGTTTACGCCAACGCCGACGGCAACACCGTTTGATCCAACAGCAACAGCAACGAATACGCCAGTGCCAACGGCAACGCAAACAGTCACCCCAACGCCAGAAAATGCGGTGCTATTACAAATCCAACAGTTTGCAGACTTTACCGCTACGCCAAATGCCACTAATGCTGACGACGGGCAAAGCGTACAAGTACCACTGATCGCTATACGCCGTTCACCAGGAGGTGCAGTAATCGATCAACTTCCGGTAGATACGCCAGTGCAATTATTCTTCAATGAAAAGAATGTCGGCGGAACAGTCTGGGTACGGATACAATTATCCGACGGTCGCGTTGGTTGGGTGGTTGCAAATGAAATTGCGATCCCCACAATTACGCCAACGCCTTCAAATACACCTGAACCGACATCTGAAGGATAAACATGCCTCGATTGACAAAACTCTATACGCGCCGCGGTGACTCAGGGACAACCTCTTTGGGCGGCGGACAACGTGTTAATAAAGACTCAGCGCGCGTAATTGCTTATGGCATTGTCGATGAGCTAAATTCAACCATCGGCGTTGCACGCGCCCACGGCTTGGTTGAGCTTTTAGACAAAGCTCTGCAAACCATTCAAAATGAGCTTTTTCACATGGGCTCAGACTTGTGCTTCATTGAAGAAGACAAAATCAAGTACAGCATTCCAGAAATTGAACAACGCCATGTAGACGCCATGGAAGCGCTCATCGATGAGCTTTCTGCGGTTGTTGGCCCCCTTGAAAACTTCATTTTGCCCGGCGGTAGCGTTGGCGCAGCCCAGCTGCAATTAGCACGTACTGTTTGTCGCCGCGCAGAAATTGCAGTCATTGCATTGGCGCGCCATGAGCCAATTGGCGAGTTTGTGCTCACCTATCTAAATAGACTATCCGACGCATTATTCGTAATGGGCCGCTACGAAAACCATGAACGCGGAATAGCAGAGCCACTTTGGGATACAAAGCTGTAAAATAGCGCAGCATTGCAAATGTAAACCCAAACAGATTTCTGTCAAGCAACATTCAACGCAGAAGCTGTCGTAACACCTAAATAGTTACCAAACTAGAGACTTATCAAAACGGATAAACACAAACGTTGCTAACCTTTAGCAATTGTTTCTGTTGTATCCGTTTTTTTTCGGAACTTTCAAATGCTAGACCAAACCATTACCAATATCCAACCTCTTGATGAAACGGCTATTCAAGCCGCCCAAGCACGCCAAAACATTCTCACTAAGCCAACAGGTGCATTGGGTATGTTGGAAGACCTATCCATTCAATTAGCAGGCATTCAGCGTCAGGCCATTCCAAGTCTAAGCAAGCCGATGATTGTGGTCATGGCGGGTGATCATGGCGTGACACGCAGTGGTGTGAGCGCATATCCAGCTGAGGTTACACCGCAAATGGTGATGAATATGCTCTTTGGTGGCGCTGCGATCAACGTGCTCGCCAATCAAATTGGTGCAAAAACTGTCATTGTTGACATGGGAGTTGCCTCTGAAATTCCAGCTCATCCAGACTTGGTGACAAAAAAGATCGCAGCAGGTACTGGTGACATCACCACCGAACGCGCAATGAGCGTCGAACAAGCCAAAGCCGCCATTCAAGCGGGAATTGATGTCATCAACGCGCAAGACGCTGGCAGCTTCGACATTCTCATTACTGGTGAAATGGGAATTGGTAACACGACCCCAGCCGCAGCAATTTGTGCTGCAATCACAGGCCGCTCACCTGCAGACATTGTGGGACGTGGCACCGGGGTTGACGACGAAGGGCTGAGCCGCAAACAAGCCGCTGTCACGAAGGCACTGAACTTGCACCAGCCAAACGCAGAAGAAGCCATCGATATTTTGAGTAAAGTAGGTGGGTTTGAAATTGGCGGTTTGGTCGGAGCGATCCTTGCGACTGCCGCACAAGGCAAGCCAATTCTCGTCGATGGCTTCATCTCAACATCAGCTGCAATGCTGGCAACCCTACTCAATGAAAATGTGCGGCGTTACCTCATTGGTGGACATCGCTCACAAGAATTAGGCCACAAGATTATGCTAGACTGGTTACAGATCAACCCACTTGTTGATTTGAACTTGCGCCTCGGCGAAGGCAGTGGTGCCGCACTGGCCTACCCAATCGTCAGCGCAGCTTGCAAAATCCTAAGTGACATGGCTACATTTGAAGACGCGGGCGTCAGCAATAAAGAGTAGTCAACTCTCAACTAGATTTTAGAAAATGACTGTAACCGAAGCCGTAAAGCCAGAAAAAGCCACACTAGTTGGTAGCTTTGCGGCTGCGTTACAGTTTTCCACAATCGCCCCACCCTTAGTCAAACGTTTATTTGCAGATCAAGAACTCGGCAACGCCGTGGCATTTTTGCCGTACATTGGCATCGTGCTAGGTGCAATTTTAGGCGCAGCGCAAATGGGACTGGCTTCCCTTTTCCCAACTTCGGTTGCTGCTGCAATGACACTTGGATTGTGGCTACTGCTCACAGGTGCGCTTCACTTTGACGGCTGGCTAGATTCCTGTGACGGCTTGTTCGGCGGATATACTGTCGAACGCCGTTTAGAAATAATGCGCGACTCACGCGTTGGTGCATTTGGCGTTGCCGGTGGCGGCGCATTACTACTGCTTAAATTCGCACTACTATCCTCCTTAGATATTCCTTTTGTAAGCCTGGTTTTAGCAGCTACGCTTGGCCGCTGGGCTATGACCATAGCGCTCGTTGGCTTTCCATATGCACGCAAACAAGGCTTAGGCACCACAATGAAAGCTCATGCCAACTGGACTCACATCAGTTTTGCTAACGTTGCTGTTGTAGTTGTGCTCTGGGCCTTCACCGGACTTACAGGTCTCGTCTATCTTGGATTTGCACTCTTAGGGTTACTCGCATTTAGTGGCTTATGCATGCTCAAGGTCAAAGGCTTAACTGGTGACAGCTACGGCGCCATTTGCGAATTGACAGAAACCTTAGTTTTAGCGTGCATCATTGCATTGCCACCAACACTTTTATGAACCGATCCACATCCCCTTTGGTTGTCTTGCTAGCTTTAGCAATTGACATTGTCTTTGGTGACCCACCAAATAAATGGCACCCTGTAGCTTGGATGGGCACTTTGATTTCTAAGCTGAAAGGACAAGCGACCATTGCACAAACGAAAGCTGACTACAATACGGGGGTTGGAATTAGCGCCGCAGGCATGGGTCTCTCTGCTCTTGCAGGCGCAATAGTCGAATTTGTTAGTCGCCATTTACCATCATCAATTCGACTTTTGCTACAGGCGCTAGTCTTGAAGTCAACCTTCTCAGTCCGTGGCCTAGATGACGCCGCAGCTGAAATTAGTACAGCACTAAAGCAAAACGATCTGCCTAAAGCGCAGCAAAAGCTCTCTTGGCATTTAGTCAGCCGCAATACAGACAACCTGAATGAACCGCAAGTTGCGGCAGCTACTATCGAATCAGTTGCCGAAAACACGTCAGATGGTGTGGTTGCCCCGCTATTGTTTTACGCAGCTTTTGGTTTACCTGGCGCCTTAGCATATCGATTTGGCAATACAGCCGACGCGATGCTAGGCTATCGTGATGCTGAGCATGAATGGCTAGGCAAATTCCCCGCCAAGCTAGATGATGTCTTAAATTGGCTCCCTGCCCGCCTAACAGCCATGATCATGGTCTTTGTTGGGCGTCTATTAGGACGCAACCCACAAGAAACGCTTGAAATTGTTTATATCAACCAAGCGGAAACAGAAAGTCCAAATGCAGGCTACCCAATGAGCGCAGCAGCAGCGGCATTGAATGTAAGCTTAGAAAAAGTAGGCCATTACAACTTACACCCTGGCGGCAAATCGCCAAACCGAGACGACATTGATCAAGCACGCGTGCTGATGTGGGTAACAGTTGCAATTGCAACCTTACTTAGCGGAATTTTCGCCACACGTCGCAGCAAATGAGCGATCTCACCTTGCTGTTAGGCGGTGCCCGAAGTGGAAAGTCGCGCATTGCAGAAGCAGTTGCCAAACAGCATCAGAACGTTCTCTACATTGCAACTGCCCAAGCCTTTGATGCAGAGATGCAGGAGCGCATCACGCGCCATATTTCAGACCGCCCGTCCCACTGGCAAACGCTTGAAGCAAATACAGCTGTTGCGAAGGCCTTAGCCAGCACAAACTCCAACGCCACATTGGTCTTGCTCGACTGCATCACCATGCTTGTTAGCAATGTTATGTTGGCCGCAATTGACGACTTTGACCAGCCCGATGCAACCCGTGCTGAAGCTGCTGTCACAGCTGAACTCGATGAATTACTAGCCCTAATAAAAGTTAGTAAATTCAAATGGATTTTAGTGTCAAACGAAGTCGGGTTAGGCCTTGTGCCAGAAAATGCAGTTGGCCGTCTGTATCGGGACATTTTAGGCAGAGTAAACCAACATCTAGCAGATACAGCAGACCAAAGTTACTTTTTGATTGCCGGAAAAGCCTTACCATTGCACGCGCTCGACTCGCTTTTCTAAAACGCAGCTAACCGACCCACAAACGCCTCACAAACTTTAGCAACAGCTCAGCCTGACTGATGCTTGACTGCCAAATACGGGGCGCATAGAATACAAAGTAGTACTATGAGTAACGAAGCCCCACCTCTCCAAAAACCAGAAGGCAAAACCATTATTGGCCTAACCGGCAACATTGCCACAGGCAAGAGTGTGGTGCGACGAATGTTGCAGCACTTAGGCGCATTTGGCATCGATGCTGATGGCCTCACCCACTTGGCAATGGCAAAAGGCGCGCCGGCTTATCGCCCAATTGTGCAAACATTTGGCCGTTACGTTCTCAATGAAGAAGGTCAAATCAATCGCCAGCGGTTGGGCGGCATTGTCTTCAATGACCCCGAAGCCTTGAAAATGCTTGAGGCGATTATTCATCCAATCGTACGCCAAGCAATTGCGGCACTCATTGAGCGTTCGCCACAAGACGTGATTGTGATCGAAGCCATCAAATTGATGGAAGGTTCACTGTCTAGCTTTTGTGACCAAGTATGGGTTGCCGACGCACCAAAAGACATTCGCGTCGCCCGTCTGATTGACAAGCGGCAAATGGCGCCAAAGGAAGCCAAGCGCCGTGTTGAAGTACAAAATCCACAAGCAGAAAAAACCAAGCTTGCTGATGTTGTCATCAATAATGGCTTGAGCTATGAGCACACGTGGGAACAAGTCCGCACAGCATGGATTGACCTCTTTGGCTCAACCACTGGTACAGCACAGGAAGACGCCGCAGATGATGAAATGATCATCCGACGCGCAACACCAAGCGATGCTCGCCAAATTGCAGCCTTCTTAAATGACCTTGATCCAGAGCTAAACCTAACTCGTTCTGATGTGATTGGCTTGTTCGGGCAGCGCGCTTACTTCATTGCCCTAAGTGGTGAAGACGTCAAAGCAATTGCTGGTTGGCAAATTGAGAACCTCATTGTGCGGATTAGTGAACTCCAGTTTGCTGCTAACACCAACGCTGCAGAAATCGTTGCACCGCTGCTTACCCAACTAGAAGAAGACGCCAAGACACTGCAAGCAGAAGCCGCGATTCTCGCAGTCGATAATGATTTGTACGCAGCGCTTGAAAATCATTTCAAAGCGCTTAGCTACAACGCCTTACAGCCCAGCGAAATTCGAATTTCAGCTTGGCGTGAAGCTGCCAAAGAATTTGCAGAAGACTCACAGGCCTGCTTGCTTAAGAAACTAAGGGAAAAACGGATACTGCGCCCCGTCTAAAGCGCAGCCAGATTCACTATGAAGAACATTTGGAATTGGGCTCAGGAAAACCCACGATTGAGCGGATGGCTAGTCTTAGGGCTAGGTATGGTGGCCATTGTGATGTATTCTGGCCGCAACGCTGGGCTAAATCTATTTCAGTGGTCCATGCTCATCATTTCTACCCTCTCAGTCGCTGGGCTTTGCGTCTGGATTTTGACATGGGAAGAAGACGAGGATGAGTTTGAAGAAGGGCTCTAGCCTTTCATAAGCAGACTAAATAAACAAAAAGGCTGTTGCAAAATTGCAACAGCCTTTTTTATTTTGATTACAGTTGAGTGAGTGTCTACTTCTGCCAGTGACTGTATTGGGTTGTGTCGGTAAACACATTGCCTTGGTAGAGCACTTCAACTAAGACAGTCATCTTTGCGCTTTTTGGCGCATCCCATTGGGTATAGCTTTGTTCAGCCAACCCATTGATGCGCGTCGTTGCTTCATACACAATGGGCTGTGGTCGAATACCATCGACGCCAACGGCATCCACCGAAATTGTAAAGCGCACCGCAGCGCCACAAATCGGCTTTTGCATACTATCTAGCACTAGCGCTTTGACCGTTTGCTCGTCGCCGGGGCGCGTCTTGGTAAGTTCCAGCGTTGGATCAATTTCTAATGGCAATACCGCCTGATAGTCACCACATACTGCGGTTGTGAACTCTTCACACGTCGTGCCTTCGTAGCGGTTCTCACAAGAATAGCGACCAAGGTGACTAATGGTTACCACGCCCGTTTGCATGTCCATAACCATTTGCATACGCTGAAAGTTTTGCGCCTTCTTCCCTTGGCTTATGTAGCTGTCGCCAATTGGTGGCCCAAACACCAATTTACCACCATGCGACTGATAAAAGTCTAAGAAAGAGTCGCAAATGAAGTAGCCTGTTACATCTGACGGCCAACAAACATTTCCGTTTTGTCTTGGTTCAGCACTACTGCCTAAGCCCGTCTCGTCACCAAGTAGCCCCAACTTGACACGTTGCCCTGGCGCAGACTCAGGCCACCATTCAAAGCGTGAATTCTCAAAATATTGAACTGTTACGCCCGTCAGTGGATCTACATATTCATTCGTAATGGGGTAGCCAAAAACATCTAAACCACCGTATGCATTGAAGAATTCGAGGAATGCAAACTGAACCGTGAAGCCGGTTTCGGGGAAGTGACGTTTGGTCGCGGTAGGCTCCTCTGTATCACTTGGCGTTCCGGCCCTAGAGACACCAAACCCAGAGATGGAGACGGAGAGAATTAGGAATAGGGAACAAATGAAGAGAGGATTACTTCTATTAGCGATCCTGCTTACCAACTTCGTAAGCTTAAGGACTAATTGGGTAATCATGGGCTATAAGGATTATAGCCGTTGACCATCTTAATAATTAGTACAAGTAAATTGCTAATATTAATGTTTCATCGAGATTAATTGAGATTTCGTTGAGAACATTAAGATAAGAACAGCCGTCTATCTTTTTGCACTAAACATCAAGCACTGAGGATGTGCTTTATTGAGCCTATTCCAAGTCTTGGAGTGTATCTGCCCCGAAGCGCATAGCCAGATAACTTTCATACCGCTGTACTGAAACCGCACCAGTATCCACGGCAGCTTTCACTGCGCACTTGGGCTCATGCTGATGTGAACAATCACTGAACTCGCAGTCTGCGACAAATGGCGCAATTTCAACGAAATACGCATCAAGTTCATTTGGTTCCATGTCATATAGGGCTAACGAGCGAATGCCAGGGGTATCGGCGATCCAACCAGAGGGGGACAGCGGGAACATTTGCGAGTGCACTGTCGTATGCTTCCCTTTTGTTGTTGAGGAGCTAACGCCCCCAACCGCAACACCTAAGCCCGGCTGAATCGCGTTTAGCAATGAAGACTTACCCACCCCAGAAGGGCCAGTAAAGGCTGAGATCTTACCGCTTAGCATTTCAGCTAACTCGGCAACGCCTTTACCAGTGACAGTACTGGTAAGACAGACTTTATAGCCGAGGGCTTCATAGGGTCGAAAAATAACCTCAGCTTCAGCGTATGTCACTAGGTCAAGCTTATTAGCACAAATCACAACAGGGATTTGGTTTGCTTCTGCAACAACCAAATAGCGGTCTAACATCCGCCGCTTAGGACTTGGGCTAGCACAAGCAAAGACCAAAATAATCTGATCTGGATTAGCAACAATTAGCTGTGCTTCTTCTCGTCGATTGTAATTTTTATAGCGGCGCGTACGCGTATGCTTTGCTTCACGCGCAATTACGCTACTTCGCGGATGAATTTTATTGATAGCACCAGATTGGTCTTCGTTGATCTCTATCTCAACTCGGTCCCCAATCGTGGCAAACCCATCTTCTAAGCGCTTCTTTTTGATCTTCCCTCGCAAGCGACAGATCACCTGCCCTGCTTCGGTATGGACCGTAAAAAAGCCACTTTTCGCACTAATTACAAGTCCATCATAAATTGCACCGACTGGCAGGTCTGGCGTTTGCGTTGGGTCAGTCATAGCGTTGCGCTACCCACCTTCAGAGTTTTGTGTGTCGGCTGCTTCGCCTTCAGTCGCTGGTGCCGCTTCCGAATCGGTTGCGTCATCTCCAGTTGACCCATCTTCGGCGCTGTCATCATCACTACCATCGTCAACTAGTTTACTTGGAAGACCATAAGACTCTTCCCATGGATATAAGTTGATCGGTCTTCCGTTGAAATGTAACTCTACAATCCGGCGGAAAATTGGTGCTGCAAATTCTGACCCTTCGCCTTCATTTTCAATAATGACAGCAATGGCAATATCCGGCTTATCAGCCCGCTGTTCGTCGGTAAACCCTGCAAACCATGCATGTGGCGCATTCGGTGGATCTTCAGCTGTTCCGGTCTTCCCATACACTTCAAACGGGAACGCCCCCATTACATCGTAAGCTGTTCCTTTTGGATGTCGGATGACATCGTAGAGCCCCGCCCAAAGCACTTCCATTGTTTCGTCAGAAATTGGCAGTTCCCGAATAACTTCTGGATCAATTTCAGAAATAATATTGCCATCCAGATCAACCGTTGACTGAATTAGCTGAGGTCGGTAAAGCGTACCACCGTTCCCAATTGCCGCATAAGCATTTGCAATTTGTAGCGGCGTTGCAAGCAAGTCTCCCTGCCCAATTGACATATTGACGCTATCGCCCAGTAACCAATTGCCATCTGAATTTGCGGCCCACTCTACATCAGGGACTAACCCCGCTAGTTCTTCCTGAGCGTCAGCACTTAGCCCAACGATATTTGTGGGGGCACCTAAGCCAAAGGCCTCTGTCATTTCTGAGAAATAATTCGGATCCCACTGATACAGGTCATAGCCAATGTCATAAAACCAAGGATCACACGAACGGCGCAGCGCGCCAACCATGTCTAAATCACCTGAAGGCTCTTCTTCTTTTTCCAGGGTCCAGTCTCGTTTTTCAAACCCGGCACCTAAGCGATCCCAATAATGTCC
>JAHDBS010000031.1:20198-22085 GCA_020630225.1 Anaerolineales bacterium
ACTTCACGTTGGAATTCACGATCAATCGTCAAATTGACAGATACTGACGGCGTAGAGACACTGTCCGCCAAGGTTGATCGAACCGTGTTGTCTGGATTAAGCACAACTAGCGTAGCGCCTCTTGATCCAGTAATGTTGGCTTCACCCCAGCGCTCAACGCCAAGCCGACCAATTTTTTCGTCACCCTGGTAACCACGATCAATGTATGAGCTCAGTTCTTCTTCAGTAATAAATGACACATACCCAACCGCATGCGGCGCACCTGCTGCACCTGCATGGTAGTAACGCGCGTTATAGTTACGCACGTTGATACCTGGATAAGCCGTTAGCCGATCATAAATATTCTGCAATTCAGACAGCGTCGCTTCACCCATTGGGATATACCAGTCTGGTCCCGCAAAGGCATAGCGTTGGCGCAGCACTTCAGGATGCAACCCTGTAACCAAGGACAAGTCCTCAAGCATGTCATATTCAAGCGCTGGGTCAATCAGCCCAGGAACCAACCAGATGCCAACTGCATCAGCTTGAGCCGCTAATGCAAGCCCGTTAGTATCGTAAATATTGCCGCGTGCAGGCACCTTATGTGCCATGTAGAGCGAGTTACCACCCGCTAGCTCAGGCATAATCAGGCCATCATCCCAAACAATGCCCCACTGATTGTCAGTCAGGTCTAAGTTTGCAGAAAACTCACGCTCAAGTGGGCCAACTAACAGGGTGTCAAAGTCAACTTTATATTGCACTTGCGCACTTACGCCTTCGGCTAGCGCGCCAAGAATTGAAAACTCAAGGCTTTCTAGCGTCATTTGTTGCGTTTGTTGCTTCACCCTAAAGATGTAATCTTCTTCAGAAATATTGGCACGTGAAAACGGTGACAGCAGCGAATACATCGTATTGAAGTCACGGTTATTCCACGCCTCCAAATAGGTTGTAATGACAGCCTCTGGTTTTACAGGCTCAGGGGTCGGGGTCGATTCAACGACCGTAACTTCCGGCGCTGGCAACTCGGTAGCTGGCGCTGCTTCTAACGTCTCTGAGATGTTGTCAGCAGTAATTTCACTACCAGTGTCACTGCCTGTACAAGCTGTGGTTAACAGCAATACAAGCAACAAAAGTATCCAGCGTTTTCGAATTTTTGAGGAAAAGTAGTTGGGCATGTAAGGCTAGGCCATTGCAGCATATGCGCTGCAACCACACTCTAATGCATCATTGAGTGAGAAGTTGTCTTGCGGGTCAAACCCTAGATCACGCAAGGCGATGGTCACCTCGCACAGAGGTAGTCCCATCACTGTGGAAAAACACCCGTCTAAGGTTTCTACAGGCTTGAAGGTATTGTTCTGAATTGCATATGCGCCAGCTTTATCCATTGGGTCGCCAGAAGCAATGTAATCATCAATTTCAGCATCTGACAGAGTACGGATTTGCAAATCAGCAGCTTCATGTGACACCAACAGGGTCTCTGTCTTTGATACAAACGCAAAAGCTGTTACAACCTGATGCGTTTGTCCCCGAATTGTAGTGAGCATCCGCTTGGCATCTGCGACGTCGGCAGGCTTACCAAGCAAGGCACCATCATGCACAACAATGGTGTCAGAGCCAAGTACAACCGTGTCTGCATCTGCGCTTACTGCAACAGCTTGTGCTTTCGCAGTCGCAAGCCGACGAACATAGTCAACCGGATCTTCTTCAGGTAACGGAGTTTCATCAATGTCCGCCACGTTAACAGTAAACGGAACATGCGTGAATCCTAGTAATTCACGGCGACGTGGGGATTGTGAAGCGAGCACTAAATTCAATGCCATATGAGGGATTATACCTTTTGAACATGAGGGAATAATTACGATTTCCACCTCGCTAACCGCCGTATTCACAACTGCCTGAATGGTAGAA
>JAHDBS010000458.1 GCA_020630225.1 Anaerolineales bacterium
GCATCTGCCCAATCGATAATTTTGAACTGTGGAATAGTGTTTGCATCTTTTGCGACAAAAATAGTCCCTAACGCATGAAAATCACCATGCAATAACGTGATTGCATCGTCTTCCGCTAGGCGCTGTGTAAATTTTGACGCCCATCGTTCGATGAGCAATTGAATAACCTCAATTTCTTGCGCAGACAAGCGTGCTTGATGCTGCTGAATAAACGCCTCAGCAGCGTTAGTTGCTGCGGCCAAATTGTGGGCGACGCCATTGGCCGGAAGTGCCTGTGCCATCCGCGTCACGGTAGTCATGGGCGTTAGCAATGCTTGGGTATCTAACAACTTCTGCTGCCATGAGTAGGCATAGAGTTCAGCAAGCGTATCGACTAATTTAGACAGTGTGGCGTCTGCGATTGGTGGCGACAACAAGTCGTACTGGTCGGAGAGGTCTTCTTGTAGGAAATAGAGAATTTGATTGTCTGCATCATTCAATCCGCCGTAAAACAAAGGCGCTGGAGAATTAGGCAGCTGCGACAAATACTCACGATAGAGTGCTAGCTCTGTTTGCGCAGATGTGGAATACCACTGTGGTCCAAATGCTTTGTAGATGAGCGAAGATGGCCCAGCATTAGTCGTTTGCTCTGTATAGGTGAGCCGCAGGCGCGTAATGTGGTCTGCGTGTCCAGAATATTGCTGGGCAACGTTGACTTCGGCGACTGCTTCAGTGGCAAGCGGAGCGCTTTCTTGACGTAGCTCTGTGACCTTCAAGGGGGAAGGACACTTTAGACTTAGCTTGATAATGGCGTTACCACTGTAATTTGCCAAATGTATCGGTATATAGCAGTTGGTGTTCTTCGGATGCTTCGGCCCAGGAGCGTGGCATTTTATATTCCCCCAAGAGAATGTGTCCAAGTGCTTTCCGCACTTGTAATGCACAATAGTCAGGGTTCATTCTTCCAACTCCAGTGCCGAGACCAGGCATTGCAATTGTCTGAACACGCTCGGAAATTTTGCTTCCTATGTACGGACCCGATGTAAACCGCTCATTTTTTAGCAATCTAAACACTGCGCGCGCAGCAAGATAGGGGTTGACTGAGTTATGTAGATGCATAGGGACGCGCATGGTTGGAGCGGCAATTAGAAACGGTATTTTTGCATTACCCGTTTCGACAATATCAGCTTGGCCAACAAGTAATTCGCCATCGTGAAAGTCGTAAATTTGGCGGCGCACCCGCATTTGAATATCTTCACCAAAATAAGCCATGTAGGCAGAGTCAATACCGCCATCCATAAACCCAAAGCTGTTAGCAGGACTAACAATGGCATCGACCTTGAGGTCAAGAATTGAACCATCATAGACTTCTACAAAAGAGAGATCTGCAAAGTGTTTTCGCCACGCAATCGAGAGACCCCGTTGCACTGAGCATAGGATGAGCTTTTGTAATGATTTTGGGTTGGTAGACATAGTCGCTTAAATAAAACGTGGGCCTGTAAGACCCACGTTTCGTCGTAATCTTTACTCTCCAGCTAAGAAGGCTTCACAATCCAAGTCGCCTTCTGGCACCTCAGCTGCGATGTCCCACATGCGGTCGAACTCTTCTAAGTAATTAGCAGCAATGCCAAAGTCGGTAATCAGCAGCACGTTTTCATCGTTGCTTTTGTTGGCATTCCCACTGAAGTTGAATGAGCCGGTCAGCACGAGTAGGTCGTCCACAATCCAAACTTTGTGATGTAGCACGCCTGGATTGCCATCTTGGCGGACGGCAAGGCCATTGCAATGTAGCTTTGTCAATTCGCTAAAGCGCGTTTCGCTGGCGCGTTTTTCAAAGATGCCTTTGACATCCAGTCCTTCCTGATGCTTGAAGAGTAGCAAGTCGCCAAGGTCATCATCTGTAAAAGAGAAGGCCATAAAGCGGATGCTAGATTGTGCATTGTCGAGCACATCTACTAAGTTAAGCGTGACATCGTCTTCGGGTGAGAACAGCACTGCAATGGCGGCATCACCAACTTGGACAATTTGTTCCGGCAAGGTATAGGGCGACCGTGGCCCAAATTGACCTTCACGCATTTCTTGGAACTCGCGCTCATATTTTGCGGCCATGTCTGGAATATGCAGGATCAGTACATTATTGTTGTTACGGAATGTGCCGTTGACAGTGATGTTCATTGATCCCGTCCAAACCGTTTCATTGTCAAAGATAATGAACTTGTTATGCATCAGGCCGCTGCGCGAGTCAGACAATACTTCAATGCCGGCTTCTTGCATCATGTGGAATTGGCCGTGCCCGTCGTCTTCGTCTTCTTCTAGGCCATATTCATTGTCAGTAATCCAAACAACTTCAACGCCACGATTGTGGGCTTCAATGAGCGCTTCTGCAATGACATCTAGGTTGAATTCAAACGCTGCAATATGAATAGATTTTTCTGCTGAATTGATCATTTTGATCAACGTTGCAAGTGGCGTTTCTTCAATTTCCTGCGCGCCGCCTTGTGAGACAGGCACAGTAAAGTAGGTCTCCCACCAATCAGCTTGGACGACTTCTGCATCTGGTTGTGGCGTGAGGGCGGCGGCCTCTAGGGTTGGTAGCACGCGCTGCTCTGCAACGTCAGGCTCTACATCTTCAACGGCAGGCGCTTCGGTTGCAATTTCTTCAACCACGGGGTCTGGGGTTGATGCCTCTTCTGGTAAAGCTTCAATCTCAGCCGTATCTTCCTCAAGAATTTCGATGTCCTCGTCTAAGGGTTCCAGCTCTAGGTCATCAAGCAGCTCATTTTCATCGGTTTGCGCACTGCTGCCGCTATTCCAATCCGCAGGTGGGGTTGCAGTGTAGTACGCGTCAATATCCGGTAAATAAATCAACTCACCTTCCCAGACGGGTTCACTAGGGTCAGCGCTACTGCTACTGCTAACGGTGCTGCTAGACGAGTCGTTTAGAAAAATGAGAACCGCTACGCCAATGATGAGGCAGAGGACGGCCGCAACGACAGCGCCGATGATGATTTTGGTGCGTTGGGTCATAGGATTGAAGGGATCAGCTGACAGCGATGCGTGTTCAGCTAATTTATTTGACGATTTTGAGCAGCTCTTTCAGGGTCAAGGCTGGCTTGTCTGCAGGTGAGTTGTCTAGGAAATCATCGATGCTGGTCTGACTAACCGTGATGCCTTGTTGCGCCAGCAGTTCACCTGTGGCATCGAGGAATTTCTTTAGCTCTTTCAGGTTTGCATCACGGGAGTTACCAGCGTATTTTGGAATCCATTTATTGATGCGTTTTGACGCACTTTTGATCGCTGCTTCGCCAAGCTCTAGCTTTTCAGCAGCGGCGTCATCGTCTTCGCCAGCGGTGGCTTCGGCAACTTTGGTGGCCTGATCTGCAACCCAGTTGAAGGCGACCTTTGCGGTGTCATCATCCAGATTGTCTAACAAGGCTTCGTTTTGAAGCAGGGTTTCGGCCAAGTAGTCAGCGCGTTCTTTTACAACTTTATTTTTTGCCATAGTTCTCTTCCGTCTCACGACGTCACGAATCCGCAACGTGCCCCAACGGCGTTGTTGCTGTCTGCGGAAAATTTGTCTTAACGTCTTAATGGACACAGGAAGATTTTACTATGACAC
>JAHDBS010000032.1:0-4115 GCA_020630225.1 Anaerolineales bacterium
GTGCCAGTTCCAAATTCACCCGTCGTTGGAATTTGATTTGGAATAAGCTGCGTTGACACCACGTTAGAGCTTACGCCCGGCAAATTCGTTGATAACGCCTGCGCGGTATTGTCAATCCGATCTGGTGCTTGCGCGAAGTTATTGATCGCAGCCTGAATAGTGATCGTGACTGTTTCATTAGCACTCATATCGCCGATGTTGACGTTTACAGTCCGTGTTCCAGCATCAAAGGTAGCGCTCCCTTTTGTACTCACCGCCGAGACATAGGTTAGCTTGTTGCTTAGCACATCACTTACGCGCACCTCGGCTAAGGTCGTGCTATTTGGATTAGTCACCCGTACCGTGTACGTCACAGTGTCACCTAAGCCCGCAATGCTACGATTGACAGCCTTATTGATAGTTGGTGAGGTCAGACCAATATTGACACCCTGCACACCTGTGTTTGGCACCGCAGTGGGCGTTGGCTTTTGTGGCACAGGCGTTGGATTTGCCGTTTGTGGCACTGGTGTTGCTGTTGGCGGCACTGGCGTCGGTGTTGCCGTTGGATTAGCCTGCGCTTCACGACGGGCGACTTCTTGTTCAATTGCCGCAAGTACTGCCCCGCTAGCCATCCCTGCATCAAGTTCTGACAAGAATTGACCTGCTGACAACGTGACTAATTCAGTGCGACCAGTTGTCCGGTCAGCGTCACTGTCAACGGCAGGATCCAATCCTTCATGATGCATGGTAAACCCATGCCCAGCTGGTTCAATGAACTCAACAATGTAGCTACCTGGATCCAAATTGCGGAATTCGTAGAAGCCGTCAGCATTGGTGGTTGTGGTCGCAATGACAGAGCCGTTAGCATCAAGCAAGTTGACCGTCACATTCTCAATACCGTTTTCATCGCTATCCTGAATACCGTCAGCGTCAGTGTCAAACCAGACATAGTCGCCCAAGCCCGCTGGCTGATAAATACCAAGGTCCCAGGTGGTGTCGCTTTCGCCAGCATCTAAGCTGGTGCGAATGGTTTTACCGGTTTCTGGGTCAGCATCGCTATCCAGCGCATCATCTGTGCCGCTGTTTTGGCGCGTTGGGCTGTAGTTGGCAGGCAAGCTGTCTAAGTCAAATGTAATTGAGTAGATCCCTGGCACAACGTCTTCGAACAAATAAGATCCATCGGTGCCGGTTGTAGTAGTCGCGACAAGATCGTCATTTTCGTCATACAGATTGACAGTGACATTCGCAACGCCTTGTTCATCGTCGTCTTGGACGCCATCAAAGTCGTTGTCAAACCACACGTAGTTGCCAATTTCAGCCAACTCAGTCATGGTCACAGTCGCCCCATCATGATCGTCTTCATCGCCGCCATTGTTGCCGTCTTCGTCAACTTCATTGTCGACCATATCGTCATTTTCACCAGCGCCGTTTTGGTTGGTGGTATCAGGCGTGCTATCTAGATCTGTTGGTGGATCATTGTCAGGATCTTCGTCATCATCAGCCGCGATAATTTCGGCAAAGTTCGTCAAGTCACCCGCTGCATTGTCAGCCAAGGTCATGGTCACTTCTACAGTAACTTGATCGTCAGCGGCCAAGGTGTCAATGCTAAATGCCCCACTGCCATTGTCAGTAATCACGACGTCATTATTATCATCGGTGGTAGTGACGTCAGCCGCGTTGACGCTTTTGAACGTCATACCTGTTGGCGGATGCTCAGTAACCTCAATGCGATAAGCAGGCACTTGCCCTTGGTTGATGACAGTGATTTCAAAGACCACATCACCACCAGGCACAATTGTTTGGTTGGCTTTGACATCCTTGATGAGTGCCAAGTCAAAGATCGGTTGCTTCAAGCTGATGGTTTCTGGGTCATGATCGTCTTCATCACCACCGTCTTTACCATCTTGATTTGTCGCATTGTCAACCACAATGTCGGTTTGCTCACCATCGGTGTTTTGGTTCTCACTATCTGGCGTGCTGTCAACGTCCGTAGGCGCGTCGTTATCTGGATCAGTGTCATTGTCAGCTGCGGCAATTTCAGCCCAGTTCACAATGCTTTCCACTTCAGTGTCGTCATCAATTTCGAACGTAATTTCAATCGTAACGCTATCGCCCTGCTGAAGCGCATTGAGCGTCAGACGCAAGACATCACTGTCAATTCCATTGTCAGTGACCGTAATAGCGTTACCATCGGTCGTGGTTGTCACTGTCGCAACATTGCTGCTCACATAGTTCATTTCAGTTGGGATGTAGTCCACAACGTCAATGCGATAGGCATCTACTGAACCTTGATTCTCAATCGTTAGACTAAAGGTGACGGTATCACCAGCGATAAACGGCCCCGTTGAAACAGCTTCTTTTCTAAGCGCAAGGTCAAAGACTTGCCCAACAACCACAGTTGCCGGATCATGATCGTCTTCGTCGCCACCGTTTTTGCCATCACCATCAATAGCATCATCGACAAAGGTGCCATCAGTTTCACCCGTGGTGTTTTGGTTATCCGTGTCTGGCGTACTGTCAATATCGACTGGCGGCGTGTTGCTTGAGTCGTCGTCATTGTCAGCGCTGCTGATTTCTGCCCAGTTGACTAAGCTTGTCCCTTGGAAGTCAGCATCAATGGTAAAGGTAAGGTCGTATGACTTTGTTTCGTCTGCAGCAAGGGTTTCAATAGTACCTAGCCCAGTTGCCAAGTCAACGTCTACTCCAGCGCTTGCGCTTCCAAATGCAGTCAACGTCAAGCCTTCTGGCGCATAATCAGTCACTTCAATATTGGTCGCATCAATTGTGCCTTGGTTGACAACTGTGATGGTGAAGATCACGGTGTCACCTGGATCATATGGGCCAGTGCTGCTAATGGCTTTTGTCAGCGCAAGGTCAAATTGCTCAACTGTAATTGACGCAGGGTCATGATCATCTTCATCCCCGCCATTGTTACCATCTTGATCAATAGCATCATCAACGAGGTTAGCGTCTTCACCAGCCGTGTTTTGGTTGGTGTCGTCTGGCGTGCTGTCCACATCGGTTGGTGGTGTCGTGCCAGTGTTGCCATCATCATCGGCACTACTAATTTCAGCATAGTTCGTAAGGTTGCTACCGGCATCATTAGCAATGGTCATGGTGACATCAAAGGCCACACTGTCACCAGCGGCTAGCGCATCAATCGCAAATGTATTGTCACCATTGTCAGTTATCGTCACTGCGGCAATGTTAGTTGTCGCTGTAACGGCTGCGGCAGTTGAACTGGTGTAGCTCAATCCGGCTGGCGCGTGATCTGTCACCACAATGTCAGTCGCATCCACGTCACCTTGGTTATAAACCGTGATCGTAAAGGTCACTGGCGCACCAGGCAAGAATGGGCCGGTGCTGCTAACCTCTTTGCGCAACGCAAGATCAAACGTATTTACCGGTGTGACCGTCAGCATCGCTGGATCGTGGTCGTCTTCATCACCGCCGTTCAAGCCATCACCATCGATAGAGTTGTCAACCATGTTGACCCCTTCACCGTCAGTGTTTTGGTTTTCATTATCTGGCGTGCTGTCTGAGTCGCTTGGGGCCGCAGTGTTGGTATCACCATCATCATCGGCGCTGCTAATTTCAGCATAGTTGACAAGGTCACCGCTTGCATCCGCTGCAATTGCCATGGTGACAGCAAAGGCCACGCTGTCTCCAGCAGCAAGCGCATCAATCGTAAAGGTATTGTCTCCATTGTCAGTCACAACAACTGCGTTTGTTCCAGTTGTTGTTGTCACCGTAGCCGCATTGGAGCTGGTATAGCTCAAACCGCTTGGCGCATAGTCTGTGACCACAATGTCAGTCGCATCCACGTTGCCTTGGTTATAGACCGTGATGGTGAAAGTTGCCGGATCTTCTGGTGCGAATGGCGCAGTGCTGCTCAAGTCTTTGCGGAGAGCAAGGTCAAAATTAGCCGCTGGCGTTACAGTCAATGCTGCCAAATCATGATCATCTTCATCACCGCCATTGTTCCCATCCTGATCGATGGCGTCATCGACAAGGTTGGTATCTTCACCATCTGTATTTTGGTTGGTGTTGTCCGGTGTGCTGTCGACATCAGTCGGGGCAGGCGTGCCCGTGTCACCGTCATCATCCGCGCTGCTAATTTCAGCGTAGTTTGTCAG
>JAHDBS010000032.1:4215-22064 GCA_020630225.1 Anaerolineales bacterium
AAGGTCACCGGATCTTCTGGCGCAAATGGCGCGCTGCTACTAACCTCCTTGCGCAAGGCAAGGTCAAAGACCGTTACAGTCAAGCTAGCAGGATCATGATCATCCTCGTCGCCGCCATTCAAGCCATCCTGATCAGTGGCATCATCAACTAAGTTTGCAGCTTCACCAGGCGTATTTTGGTTAGTACCGTCAGCGGTGCTGTCCACGTCGCTTGGCGCTGCTGTATTAGTGTCACCATCATCATCGGCACTGCTTATTTCAGCATAGTTGGTGAGTTCGCCAATTGCACCTGCATTGATGGTCATGGTTACATCAAAGGCAACGCTGTCACCTGCGGCAAGCGTATCAATGCTAAAGGTCAAATCGCTATTGTCAGTCACAACCACTGCATTCGTGCCAGTGGTTGTGGTCACTGTTGCAGCTGTTGAGCTGCTATAGCTCAATCCGGCTGGCGCATGATCTGTCACCACAATGTCAGTTGCCGCAACATTTCCTTGATTGAACACGGTAATCGTAAAGATTGCTGGGTCACCTGGCACAAATGGGCCTGTACTACTCAGCGTCTTTTGCAAGGCAAGATCAAAGACAGTCACGGTCAGGCTAGCTGGGTCGTGATCATCTTCATCGCCACCGTTCAAACCATCTGCATTGAGTTCATCATCAACGAGGTTAGCGCTTTCACCGTCAGTGTTTTGGTTTTCGCCGTCTGGCGTGCTGTCTTGGTCGCTTGGAGCAGCGGTGTTTGTATCACCATCATCGTCGGCGCTGCTAATTTCGGCATAGTTCGTAAGGTTACCGACTGCGTCGGCGGCAATTGTCATCGTGACGTCAATCGCAACGCTATCACCAGCCGCCAAGGCATCGATAGTAAAGGTCAAGTCACTATTGTCAGTCACAACCACTGCATTTGTAGCAGTTGTGGTGGTGACTGTGGCCGCATTTGAGCTGCTGTAAGTCAAACCAGCTGGCGCATGGTCGGTCACAACAATGTCGGTTGCATCCACATTACCTTGATTGAAGACCGTAATCGTAAAGGTCACTGGTGCGCTCGGCACAAATGGACCGGGGCTACTCACAACCTTCTGTAAAGCTAAGTCAAAGACTGGGCGTTCAACATAGCCAAAGTCTTGGGTGACATTATCTTCTACGCTAGTGAGCTGACCCGCGGAGTCGGTTTCGCGTGGCAACGCATAAGCTGAGGTATGGTCTAAGCCGCCACTAGCGTCATAGGTTTGTTCCATGCCAACGGGCAGCGTTGTGTCATCCACCACAACTTGATAGTTACCAGATGGCAAGTTATCGAAAGTGTAGTTGCCGTTTGCATCAGTCACAGCTGTATATGGAATGGCATCCGGTGTATCTGCTGCGACAATGCCACCAGTAACAGGATCAACATAAATCGGATCCCCATCACCATCCAACAGACGCACGGTTACGTCAGCAATCCCATCTTCGCCAGTTTGGGCTTGATCTTCGTTAGCGTCATACCAAACACGGTCACCAATTGAACCATTCACCATGGTGACACTAACGTCATTTGAAATTACAAGCAGCGAAATTTCAGGCACGCGCCCACCAAAGTTATTGGTGTAAATGTCACCAGTAGATGCAGCGGTAACGTTACCTTCAACATCTAAGTCTGGCGTGCCACCGACATTGCCCAACGGTGTCAATTCCAATTCAAGGGTGTGACCACCATCAGCGGCAAGAACGGATGGCGCAGAAAAACGGATCCCGGTGATTTCTTCAGCGGTCAACGCCCCACATGTTAGTGGATCTAATGCTGTACATTCAGTCCAAGGTGTGGTGCCAGTACCAGTTCCACTGCCACCAGGGAACGCATTGCCATTTTCAACAAATGCCAGATAACACAAGTCGCCAGCTACTGGCACATAGGTGTCAGCCTGATTGCTTTCATGACATGGATCTTGCTCAATGGTTGTTGGGTCAATGTTAGTTGCATAGACCGTTTCGCCGTTGTTTGTAGTAATGGAAGTGACTTCGAAGGTGCCGCGATAGGTGGACGATGGCACACGCGTGCTCGCCAACCCACTAGTGAATTGACCAGTACCGTCATCGTTATACGGCAAAATATCAATAAACTCAGCGCCTGAATAATCTTCACCGCCTAAGTTCTTGTAGGTGAGGTTGTAAGTAAAAGCTTCGTTGACTTCATAAATTGGGTAGTCAACAGATTTCAGTACGTCTAAGCCAGTGTTAGCGAACATGCTGAGCTGGTAACGCGCCGATTGCGGATCACTAGACCCATCTTCATCATTGTCAGCGCCAATGTCTGAGTTCAACACGGCTGTGTTCACAAACGTACCAGGTGTTACTTCTGGGTCAACCAAGACCGTATATCTAATCATTGGTAATTGGTCACCAGTTTGGAGGTCACCAAAATTCCAGTCTAGTCGTCGTGGATTTGTGTTGGCAGCTGTGGTGATAGTGATATCCGTTGCCGCAACAACAAATTCATCATAAGTCAGCCATGTTGCACCGTTATCCAATGAGAAACGCTCTGACCCAATTACGTAATCAGTCCCCGCTGGCAACGGGTCATCAATGGTCGCCGTTGTAATGTCAGGGGCCCAGCCGCCGTAGAGAGATGGTTCAATAATGAAGTCAACTTGGTCACCACCACGAACCACTTTAAGCCCACGCGGTTCAGTATATTTTTCAATAGCCATAGCAGACGGGATCAAAATCAATCTATCTGCCATGTTCGCTTGATACCCAAAATCAATTGCGTTCGGATCTACACCACCTGATGTTGTCCCAGCCCAAGCAAGCCAATCAGGATTGCCTGCAGCCAAGTCGTCACGCCGATTCACCGAATAATTCGGCAAATAATCATTTGGACCGTAAGGCACTGCGCCAATTTTGGCTTTGATTAGAAAGTTTGTTGAAATTGAGAAATTATTATGCGTTGGATCAATAGCTGTGTTCGCATCTGCATGATAAATAGCCTCAACACGAATGCGAGTAACATCAGCAGCGCCACCCGGTAAAGTTGTTGGGTCAGTCACCCAGTCACTTTCCAATGCAGATGGCGTACCACCTGGCATCTCTAGACCATCCAGCACGTAAGTGCCATCGCCATTGACATCATCATCACAAGTTGCTGCGCGAATTTCAGTAAGATATTGCACTTCATCCGTAGCGCGCGGTGTTGTAAACGACGGTACAGTTGAATACAAAATGATGACATCATCACTTGTAACTTCATTGTGGCTTAGTGGCTGAGCACCACCCCACAACACCTTGTTCGGATTATGCGGAATGTTTTGATTGAAACCATATCCAACATTGGTGATGTTCGGCGGTGCCAACCCAACAAATTCAAAGACTGACGTATCTAGCTTGTCACAGTTCTGAGAGCGTCCACCATCAGCTTTACGATAATCAAAAATATTGAGCATAACAGGGATAGTTGCCCCTTCTGCTGTTGATTGTTCTGGCGCCTTCGTGTTTGAACCCCAAGGTGCCCCATAGAAGCTCTTGAGAATGGTCCATGACCCTGGCGTGGTGTAGACAAGTGGATAGGTCACATATTCTGGTTGTGGTTCGCCAGCGCCGTTGTAGTTGAGCAAATTCGTTCCATTGGCATCTTCAGTAGACACAGGATTGTAGCCCACCACTGTACCGCCGCCTGCGTCATAAACACCAACTGAGTTAATGGTGAAGTCAGTACAAATTGGATCTGGGTCTGGCCCATCATTACAGTTTTGGTGCGAAGCAATGTCATAAGGTTGGCTGAACCAAATATTGATCGCCATCTCAACCAAATAAGTATCAGCATCTGGATCACGAACATCAATGTTTTGCAGGGCAATCGCAATATTAGGATCGTTCAGCCCATCACCAGAGCTAACCCCACTGCCATCAAACGTAGCGGATAGTTCATCAATGAGGTGGTTTACCTGAGAACAATTCACTGCTGCGTTTGGACCATGGTCACCAATCAGTTCACAGGCTGGCTTATCAGGGTCCCAATCATAAAGAACTGCACCGGAAGACAGCGGCGTTGCTGTCCCATCAATCACGGTCGTATCATTGTAAATATTGTCATCTGAATAGTGATCAAGCAGATCAATATCAATTTCGAAGTCACCGCCTAACTCGTCTGGAGCGTCAACCAGCATCGACCCTTTTTGATATTGGACCTTAATGATGTACTCCATCACTGACCCATTAGTCGCGCCATCTTCACCAAGCTTGGCAGGAGCAATATAAAGCGGATTACCTTCTTCATCTAGCGAAGTCACTTTGAGTTCTTTGAACGTATTAACCGCAAAGTTCGCTGTCACCACAACATCGGTTGGGCCATCTGTCGCAACGTTCGAAACACCGTCTGCTTGCGAAGAAACGGTTGCACTAACACGATCCGCATTAAGGGTAATGTCTGTTCCATCAGAAGAAACAGCTAAAGCACGTGCTGCCGGATAGAACGTGCGGGCAGTCCCTTCAATGGCTGGCCCAAGATTACAAACTAGTGTCCGGCTATCTGCCGAAATAGATGAAATTGTCGTTACTTCGGCTGGATCTGTTTTACAAGCATTCGGAAGTTCAATCCAAGCTTGTTTTGTGTCTAGCTCTACAGTTGAAATCAACTCACTTACATCATTGTCATTTACTGACACTTCAATTTTGTAAGTGATGGAATCTTGCATCCGAACGACATTGTTATCTTCACCCGCATCTAGCCCTGCGGTTGCCAAGTCATTGCCATCCCAAGTTGCACCGTCAAACGGTTCAGAGCCTGTTTTAGAAACAGAAATAGTGGTGTTGACAACCGGCGTCGCTGAGTTTGCAAATACGCCAGCGAGCGGAAAGACACTTAGAGTCAGAAAAAGCAAAATACCGCGTACCAGCCAAGAGTTCCGAGATCGCAAGTAGCGTGCTTGCGGCTGCATTTTTGTCTTTTTCTGTTTTGAAGTCGTTAGATGTTGATTCATAGATAATTCCCAAAGCTTCTGGATCAATAATTAAGATGTCCATTAGCTCTATTCTTCAGTCTAACGATGTAATTTATGTCTAATATTGAGAGTAGCTTGGGGGCCTTTGCATTCCCCCTGTTATTTTGTTTAGATTTGGTTGAGACAGTTAGATTCAGTACTAAACGCTATAAATCTGCATGAGATCCATTTCTATCCTGTAGTTTTTATAGCTAAAATTTGAAAATTCAGGCATAAAGTAACGCAATCTTGTATCTGCTTTATGAGTAACAACTATTCTGGGGTGCAAACAAAATATCGCTCTAACCTATTAATCAAAAACGCGACGCTCTTATGAACGTCGCGTTTCCCTATTAGGTCAAGAGATTATCCTAATTGACTGACTATCAATATTGGTCACCCCTTGTAAGCAGTTCAATTGAATTTCCGTTGCAAAATGACAGCTGTAGCAAGATTTGCTAATACCAATAACAATACAATTGCATAGACAACCATTGCTCCCGGTGTCACAGAGTAGATACCAGTCGTCGGGATTTGGTTCGGAATAATCTGCAAACTCGCAGAAAGTGAGTTCAAGGCTGGGAAACCATCTGACAGCACTTGCGCTGTATTTGGAATATTGTCCGGCGCCGAAGCCGTGTTGTTAACCCGCGCTTGAATTGTCACGGTCACTGTTTCATTCCCAACAGTTTCACCAACTGTCACCCGCACCGTCTGAGTTGGCGCATCAAAGTTGACGACGCCTTTGGTACTGGTGGCGCTGATGTAGTCCAGTTTCGAGCTGAGTTGGTCAATAATCACAACGCCATTAATTGCCACAGTGTTTGGGTTCTCAACAACAATCGTATAGGTAATCAGGTCGCCAGGACGACCAATGCTGTTGCTGGCAGACTTGTTGACTTTCAGCGAACTCGCTACAGGGCTAATGGGCACAGCTGTTGCAGTTGGCACTGGCACTGCCGTTGGAACAGGCGTATTCGTCGTATTTAATGACGCAGAACGAGATGCAACTTCAGCTTCAATTGCAGCGAGAACTTGGCCAGATGCCATCCCGGCGTCTACTGTCAAATTAGAGCTGCCGGTAGCCAAACTCACCAAGCGGCTACGGCCTGTCGCGCGATCCACATCGCTATCGATGCCTGAATCCAGACCTTCTTCCTGTAGCGTAAAGCCATGCCCCGCAGGCGGGACGAACTCAACAATGTAGTCACCTGGCAAGATGTCAGCAAACTCATACACCCCACTGTTGTTGGTTGTGGTTTCATCGAGCACGTTACCGTCTTCGTCTAGCAATCGAACCGTGACATCCGTCATTACGGGTTCATCATCGTCTTGGAGTCCATCCGCATCGGTGTCAAACCAGACAAAGTCACCTATTGTCACTGCCTGATAAATGCCCATGTCCCAAGACTGATCGCTTTCACCAACATCCAACGTTGTGCGAATTGTGCGCCCCGTTGTCGGATCTGCATCACTATCGAGAGCATCGTCTGAACCTTCGTTTTGACGGGTTGGTTCAAAGCCAGTAGGCAAGGTTGTCAAGTCAAATTCCAGATAGTAAATCCCCGGTTGCAGGTCAGTAAAGCCATATTCACCGTTGGAATTAGTGATCGTAGTTGCAACCTGACTGTCGTCTTCGTCATATAAGTTGACGGTTACCCCTTCTACTGCGGCTTCGCCATCTTCTTGAATACCGTTGTAATTGGTGTCATACCAAACATAGTCACCAATTTCTGCTAGTGCGGTCAGCGTAACGGTCGCCACGTCATGATCGTCTTCATCACCGCCGTCTTTACCATTTTCTGAGACGCTATCATCGACCAAATTTGCATCTTCACCGTCAGTGTTTTGGTTTTCGCTATCTGGCGTACTGTCAATATCTACTGGTGCGTCATTGTCAGCATCTTCATCGTCATCGGCGGCGCTAATTTCAGCGTAGTTAGACACTGTGCCACTGGCATCATTGGCCAAGGTCATAGTAACTTCAACTGTAACGCTGTCATCCGCAGCCAACGTATCAATACTAAACGCCCCACTACCACTGTCTGTGACGACAACAGCATTACCGTCTGATGTTGTCGTGACATTGCTCGCGTTGATACTCTTGAACGTCAGACCAGCTTGTGGATATTCCGTCACCTCAATTGCATAAGCATCTACTTCACCTTGGTTGAGCACTTCAATCGTGAAGACGACATCACCACCTGGTAGAAGCGTTTGATTTTCCTTGACTTGTTTTATCAACGCTAAGTCAAAGGCGTCCGTCAACGTAACTGTCGCTGGATCATGATCGTCTTCATCACCACCATCTTTGCCGTCTTGATTGGTGGCATTGTCAATTAGAACATCGTCGGTTTCACCATCGGTATTTTGGTTTTCAGAGTCAGGCGTGCTGTCAACATCGGTTGGAGCGTCATTGTCAGGATCTTCATCGTCATCAGCGGCTGCAATTTCAGCCCAGTTGACCAGGCTGCTACCTGTAAAGTCAGCGTCAATCGACAGTGTCACTTCTACAACGACACTATCACCAGCAGCCAACGCGTCCAGAGAAAGTTCTAGCAATTCACCGCTGACACCATTGTCGGTCACAGTAATATCTGCGCCCTCTTCGGTTGTAGTGACATCAGTCGCGTTGCTACTCACATAATCCATCTCACTTGGAATGTAGTCCACAATGTCAATGTCGTACGCATCCAAGCTCCCTTGGTTTTCTATGGTAATGCTAAAGACAACGTCATCACCAGCAGCGATATCACCTGTGCTAACAACGTCTTTCCTGAGTGCCAAGTCAAAGACCTGCCCTACTACAACTGTCGCCGGATCATGATCATCTTCATCGCCACCATTTTTGCCGTCACCATCAACGGCATCATCCACAAAGACGCCATCGGTTTCACCGTCCGTGTTTTGATTTTCAGCATCTGGCGTACTGTCAATATCAACTGGTGCTGTGTTGCCAGCATCATCGTCATCATCGGCGCTGCTAATTTCAGCCCAGTTGACCAGGCTAGCGCCTTGGAAGTCTGCCTCGATCGTGAATGTCAGATCATAGGTTTTGGTTGCGCCTACAAGCAACTCTGCAATGGTGACAACGCCGGTGTCGGTGTCAATACTCAGATCGCTAAATGGTGCTTCAAACAAGGACAATGCTAATCCGTCTGGAATATAGTCTGTCACTTCAATGTTGAACGCATCGACACTACCCTGATTGATTACGCTCACTCTGAACGTCACACTGTCTGTAGGTTCATACGGACTTTCATCGATCAGCTCTTTCGTGAGTGCTAAGTCAAAGTTATAGTAAAACCCAAAGTCAACGGTCAGGTTTTCGTTACCATCTGGCGTGGTCGCGTCATTATCTGGGTCTTCTTCAGTCGGTTCGCCATCGCCTAGCGTTACGGTAGCTGAGTAAACTGCATCGCCAATGGTATCTGGATCAATGCCGTTGTCGTTGTTGTCCACATCGTCCGCGCTATTACCAGTCGATGAGGCATAGCCAGCTAACGCTCCGGCGTCATCCCATTCGGACGCTGGAATGACAACAAGATAGTCTCCGGCACTCAGTCCATCGAACAAATAGTAGCCGTCGGAGTCTGTGGTTGCCGTGTCAAGTCGGTCATTGTCATCGACAACGCCATCGGTATTGATGTCATCTGGTTCACCGTCACCATTGGCATCTTGCCATAGTTCAACAGCAACGCCTTCAAGTGCAGCTTCGCCTGAGTCAACCATGCCATTGTTGTTGGCGTCTTCCCAGACTTGGTTACCAATGGAGTGCGTTTCAACTTCTACGACTGCATCGTCACTATCGGTAGGATCAGTAAGGCCATCAATATCAGTGCCGTCCTCTAGGACGGGATTACCCGTAGTGTCCGCAATGTTTGTCGTATTGTCAGCGATATTGAACGTATACGTACAAGTCACGCTGTCATCTGGCGCGAGTGGGCCAGCCAAGTCAGCACAGTCTGCATTCGTCAGAGTGACATCGTCAGCGGCATCACCAGCGGTACCAGCATCATCCGTAATTGTGATGTCACTCAAATACGTGTTGCCAGTGTTTGTCACAACATATGTGTATTCAACATCACCCGCTGCGGTTGTAAGCGTTTCACCATCCGCTGCGGTTCCGGCTGTCTTTACAATCTGGATCGCTGGCACCAACGCATCAAGCGTGATGCGGGCAAAGTCATGGTCATCTTCATCGCCGTCAGTGTTGGCATCTTCGAGAATCTCATCATCCACAATATTAGTTGACTCGCCGTCTCCGTTGCCGTTAGTCGCGTCTGGCGTACTGTCTACATCTGTTGGCGGTGTATTGCCGTCGTCCGCGTCATTGTCGGCGGCACTAATTTCAGCAAAGTTATCGAGCGTAGTTCCTACAAAGGTTGCACTTAGCGTAGTTGTCACTTCAAAAATGACGCTGTCATCTGCTGGTAAGCTATCGATAGTAAATGTCCCAGCATCATCTGTAATGGTGACATTTGCGCCCCCTTCGGTACTGGTTACTGTCACAGCATTGCTACTGGAATAAGCCAAGTCTGCAGAATAGTAATCAGTAACTTCAATGGACGTTGCTTCAGCAGTCCCTTGATTGAACACCTCAATTTGGAACGTCACATCTTGTCCACGCGTAATGGTGCCAGCGGTTACCAATGTCTTGCGTAACGCCAAGTCAAATGCCGACGGTGTGCGGAAATTCACGGTTGAGTCGGCTACACCTGTAAATTTTTGGGTCGCAGACGGCGGAGGCGGCACCAAGATTGCGGTGTTTTCTACAGACGTGCCGTCTAATGGCGCAATGGCCTCAAACGTAATGCGGTAGCCACTGTTCATCTGCCAGCTACCCGCCATATCAATTTGGAAGCCAGCCGCCCCATTATTTGTAATCGTCACATTGGCGCAATCAGCCGTGTTAGGCCCTGTTGCCAGAGGTGGTGCGGTTGTCAACGGCGCGCATTGGATATTGGTGTAGCCAGCTGGATTGTCGACCAACAAATTGGCAGGCACAGTGTCCGTGACGTAAGCGCCCTGCCCATCTGCAGGGCCATTATTGATGAGATCCAACGTAAAGGTGATAGTGTCACCCGCGTTGGCATCCGTTGGGCCCACTGCTTTTTGCAGCGTCATCAGATCTACATTTTCAACAGCAAGCAACTCAGTGTCTTCAACATACATGCCGCTAGCAAAAATGCTTGCGTCAGGGTCAGATGCGAAAGCAGCTGTGTTGCGCACTTCACTTAAATTGCGGTCTACATTTGTCAGCTGTGCTTCAAGCGTAATAGTAATGCTGCTGTCAGGTTCAAAAGCCGCTCCACCGGCAAGATCAGTTGCACTTGGGGTCCCCCAGCGCGTATCAATCGTGCCAGCCTCAATCGGCGTCAGCGTACCATCTTGCGCCAACTGTTCACCGATTGGAATATCCGCAGGACAGACAGCATTACCGCTAGTCACCACGCAACCCACGACGTTAATCACGTTATAGTCGGCACAGATTTCAGGATTTGGTGCATAAGACGGGCCGCCGCAGTCCAGACCAGGAATGTCCGTAAAGCGCGCGACATCCAAGGCATTGGCAGCAGATGCGGGGTAAGTCAGGTCAATTTCATAACGCACAATGCCATCCGCTGGAACTACATCATTTGCAATTGGCACAACGGTGCGTTTATCGATTTCAAGGCTGGCTGCACAGTCTGGCACTTCCATTTGGAAGCTCAAACTAGAGGCGTTGTTGCCAGCGTCTCGCTCCGAAATCACCCCGCTATAAGCGCTTGGAATCGTGCCAGAAACAGACGCCTGAAAGAAAATTCCGGCCGGATAGGTAAACACATCACCGCCCGGCACACAGGGCTTGGTCAGCGCCGGCGTTTTATATGGAATGATGAAGTCAATATTGCTGCCTTCAGGCAAGTGTAAGCTGTCGCCGTCAAAATCTTCCAACGGCAGCCAATACCCTTGGTTCCAATCTGTCGAGATGCCCCAACGCCCACGATTACCAGCTAGTCCTAGTTCATTGACCGTATCAAAGTTGGCATAGTAATCAGTCAGGTCATCATCATCTGGACATTCAGCGCCACCGCCTGTACTGAAACACTCAAAGCCAACATCGGCCCAAGCGTCCCACGGTAAACTAGTTTCTTCAGCTTCAGGAGAATAGCCAGGGTAATAGCCAACGGGATGATCCAACGTCGTCCCCGGCGTTTCATCTAATGGGTTGTAATGATCTGGCAACTCTGTGCCAAGCCCAAATTCGCCATTAAGATCTAGCCAATCAACATCGCCAAATGGATCCATCACCAGTTGCAATCCAGCCATAAATCCACCAGTCAATGCCGTCCGATCATCAATAAAATCAATGCCGCCTGGTGCGCCACCGTCATCAATATTCGTGACACGCACACGGTAGTACACCACAGTATCGGCAGGTAGTGAACCCGCAAGCGCATCGCCCGGCTCAACATCAACATTGTCAGCAAACGGCCCTGTCATCGTGACGGAGAGGTCATAATCGTCGCCATCACAGTAGCCGCCGGTTTCACCAGTATTCCACTGGGTACGTAGGCTAAACCCATTGTTGCCATAGTAGGCACCATGCGTAGTGTTGCCACCCGGCCAACCATTTGCAGAGCGCAAGTAATAGCTTTCAAACGCTACTGAAGGGATATCAATGTTGGTCTCACCCAATTGATCCAGTGGCAAGGCGTGCGCGTGAATGTTGACATACTGCGGAATACCGCACACCAAATCGAGTTCACCACTGGTACCGGTCACGGTAAATGTCAGTGTGCCACCGCTTGGCAAGCTCGGAATAATCGCTGTGCTATGTGGCAAGTCGTGCGAACCTGTCGCTTGATACCCGTCTGGAATTGGGTTGCCACCGCTGTCCACAATGTTTACTTCTTGTGGGCTCGTCGTGCTATAAGCCGCTGGACACACGCCACCACCAGCAGGTGCACAGGCAATGTTGTCAATTGTCCATAAGTTCGCCCAATAGTCAGGATGCAAACGCGTGCCAGTCGAAAAGCCTGAAGCCCCCGCTGACAAAAAGTGTGTACCTACAAAGAACGGCATGTCGAACACTGTATCTGGGCCACTGTTCGAGACTGTCACGGTGTAGGTGTACGCCCCGGCTTCATCAATACCGTCCGCTGCCTGCGCCGCTGTTTCGGTAATTTGCGTCACAATGTCATAGGACGGACATGCCGGCGCGAAGACATCAAACGTAATTTCTGCAGAATTGTCGCTACTATCACCGGGGCCATACGGTGCACCCAAATCGCCAGTCTCAGATTCTTGGCTAGCGGTTTGGCTAGACAATGACGCCCGGTTCAAAATGGTACGGGTTGTTTCCGCCACTGAACTACAGGCAATTTCACCAATCAGCGCTCTGACTTCAAACGTCACGCTAGATTCTGGGTAGCTCCCCGCATCTGTAAGCGCACCACGCGTGCGCCCTGGCAAGAAGGGAATGTCTATCCCTTCCTTTAAAGTCTGGGTTGAATAGGTTTCGTCAGCCGGACAAGTCGCCCCGTTTTGGGCGGTACAGGTGATATCGGTAATTGAAGTGCCGCTGGCGTAAAAATCTTTTTCATAGCCACTTACAGTTGTGCCTGTAAGGAGGGTCGCAATTGAACCTGTCCCTTCATCAACACCCATGGTTTCCGTCATGCTCAAATCATTAATGTCATCGATACCGTTGTTTGTCACAACAACTTCGTAATACACAAAATGCCCTGAGCTTGGCGCCCCAACTTCTGTGCCCTCTTCATCTTCATAGCGCAAAATAGATTTTTCAACACCCCAGCTAAGGTAGTTCGACAAAATACTAATGTTGATGTCAGCATCATTGGTCTCTGGCTGCGCATCCGTTTGTCCGTTTGGTGTGACTGTGGAATCCGCGCTGTAGTTACCCGTCAAGGTCTTCGCATCTGTGTCGAATGTCACCGTAATGAGGCTATCAATCGGCATAGATGGAATAACTGCCGTAAACCCCTCAACAGCCACATTCGTTTGTTGCGTGAACGTTGCCGGACAGGTTGCCCCACCGGAAGACGTACACACAATGTTTGAAATGGTTGCAGCAGACGAAACTTCTACTACCCAATCTGCATTGATTGCAGTTGAAGGTCCGCGGTTTTCCACCGTAACTGTATAAGCATTACTACCGCCAGGTTGAACAACATCTTCAACACTGTCAATATTAGTAATCAGATCAATATCGGTTGGCGCGCTAAGTTTTGCCGCAGACGGTGCGGCCTGCAAAGAGGCCCCGCCGCCAAACAATGCGAACAGCAAAAACAGCCCACTTACTAACCCAAGACGCAAATATGGTTTACCTGTAAATTTCATGTAGTACTTTATGATTTATACGTAAAATTTTTGCCACGAATAGTCTTTTACGACTATTCAAATATAGCGACTGAGCAATTCATAAAGATGTAGACAATGTTAAGGAAGCATAGTGGGCAAATAAGCACTGCAAGCTTATTCCCAGTCAAGAACCAGATAGACAAATCACAAACTCCGCGCAGCTTTACCAAAAATGATCCCGCCTTAACCCTCTAGCAATCTTTCTAACTGTTTTTCAACAACATCAAAACTGAACTTCTATCGACTTCCCCTCACCGCCGAAATACTATGAGTGAGTATTGGTTGTAAATGTAAATCGGTACCAAGAGGAAGTTATGCAAAAACTAAATACCAAGCTTTTTGCCAGCGCACTTTTCGCGCTTGGCCTGTTCTTTCAATTTTCAGGCGGCACTTTTGTTCTCGCGGACAATGCCATAGCCCCCCATCAGCAAACTGATACCACCGGTACAGTTGCGACTTATTATTTCCCTTGGAGTGAGGACAACATTCTGACTTCATTGGGGAACATCTACAACGCTGGTTGTGGCAATGCGCCTGTACCAGCCAACCCAGTGGCAAGTTACAACTCCATCACGATGATCTTTGATGGCACCACCATCTACTACGATTATTACGAAGATGGTTACGAACCAGATGTCACCAATCCAATTCAAGCAACAACGCAAATTTGGGGGGATGGCAATCCTGCTAACGGCGCAGCACCTGGATATCCAAATGATGTCCTGAACTCTGGCGATGTAATTGTGATGAGCAATGACGTCGACACCAACAACATGGGCGCCACCCCACTGTTCACAGGTCGTGACAAATTTGCAACCACCAAGTATGTTGCTGCTACACGTGCCTCTTGGGCGACTGGCTCAGAAACGCTACTCGCTGGCGCTTGGGAACTGTACCCAACCTTCCGCTGGGGCACGCGCTACATTGTGCCAGTCGGCGCAGACTTGCCAACCAATCTTGATAACGATTCTTTCTCTTATACCGGCGCTTCAATTATGGCGACTGAGAATAATACGGTTGTCAATTTAAACGGCACGCAAGTTGCGACATTAAATGAAGGGGAAACGTTCTTCATTGATGGCAACTTGAACGTTGGCGATGAAATTACCTCAGACAAAGACATTCAAGTACACTTGTTGACTGGTGATATTTGTGACAACTATGAAGCCCGCTGGTTTACGCTCTTCCCGAAAGAAGACTGGGCAGCGTCCTACTACTCACCGACCAGCAGTAAAGCTGACGACGCAACCGTGGTCTATCTTTACAATGACGGCCCTGGTGGCATCACCATCGATTGGGAAACTGGTGCAGGCGCACAAGCACCAATCAATGTTGCCGCCGGTCAAGTCGTGCCAGTCACAGTACCAGACGGTCAGGCGGCGCACTTCTTCACCACCAACGGTGCCATGTTCTACGGCCTTGCCGCAATTGACGCAGGCGATACCGATGTAAACACCAATGACACCCACGACTGGGGGTACTCGCTCTCTCCTGAAACCGCCCTCTCTACCTTTATAAGTGTCGGCTGGGCACCAGGAGATGATCCACGCTACACAGGTAACGCACCTGAAAATAGCGCGCCAATTTGGCTGACCGCTGCTTACCCAACGGGTAGTACCAGCACAGGAACCGTTGATATCTGTATTGACTACAACGGTAACGGCGGGCCAAACACCGATCCAAACACTGGCTTCCCTTACGACGAGCAACAAACCGTCAATCCGCTTGAACGCGTTGTCATTTACAGCGCAAGCGGCGACCAAACAGGCACAAAGATTTTTGTCTGTGACGGTAGCGACGCGCTACTATCTGGGACCTACGGTCAAGATCCAAATACGGCTTCACCGGGTCGCCCAGCAATTGATGTTGGGACAACCATTCCTGGTGTGCCACGTTTCTCTATTAGTAAGCGCGTACGTTTGGTCAATGACGCAGACGGCAATGGTGTCTTCAACGTTGGCGACCGCATTGCTTATGACGTTGTCATTACAAGTACAGGGACTAGCCCAGAACCACCAAACGTTTTGCAAGTCACCGACAATTTGCCTGGTGAAATTACTTACGTAAACGGCACTACCACGCTTAATAATGCTGTACCAATTCCAGACAATGGCGCAACGCCATTCCCATTGGATGAAGGTGGTTACGTCTATCCAAACCAACTCAACCCGAATGATTCCTTTACAGTGACATATGAAGCGGACATTGTTGCCATTCCAGCCAATATGACAATCGTCAATGAGGCTTGTGGTGAAGATGTCTTCGATGAAATCTGTACAGATACCTCTTTCCCAATCTTCACCCCAAGCGTTGCCATTGAAAAAGCAACCAACGGTGAAGATGCCGACGCCCCAACCGGCCCACAAATTTTGGTTGGTGAAGCTGTCACATGGACCTACGTGGTCACCAACACTGGTGATGCTCCACTTGAAAACTTACAAGTGACAGATGACATCATCGGTAACATTTGTACAATTGCAGAATTGTTACCTGGTGAAGACGACACGTGTACATCAACTGGCGTCGCAGTGCCGGGGCAATATGCCAACATTGGGACAGTCACCGCAGACAGCCCGCTGACCAATGAAAACGCCACTAACAATACTGACCTGACCGACAGCGACCCAAGTCACTATTTTGGTCTTGGTACCCCAAGCATCAGCATTGAAAAAGCCACCAACGGGCAAGATGCGGACACCCCAACCGGCCCAGTGCTAAACGTTGGCGATGCCGTGACATGGACCTACGTCATTACCAACACTGGCGATGTGCCTCTCACCAACGCAGTGGTCACAGACAACGTGCTTGGTGCAGTCTGTACCGTCGCTGACTTACCAATCGGTGCCACGGAAACCTGTGAACTGAACGGCAACGCTACTGTTGGGCAATATGTGAACACTGGCCGCGTTGAAGCGACTAGCCCACTTACAAACGAAACGGTCAACGACACCGACGACAGTCACTACTTTGGACAAGCCAACCCAAGCGTCACCATTGAAAAAGCGACCAACGGTCAAGATGCTGACGCCCCAACCGGCCCAGGCGTCAATGTAGATGGCGCAGTCACTTGGACCTACGTTGTGACCAACACTGGTGACGTGCCGCTTGCAAACCTACAAGTAACAGACAATGTCATCGGCAATATCTGTACGATTGATGCATTAGCAGTTGGTGCGAATGCCACCTGTGACTCCACCGGTACTGCCGACTTCGGGCAATATGCCAACATCGGGGCTGTCACTGGGACACCAGTCAATGACGCTGGTCAACCTTTGACCAATCCAGATGGCACCCCACTAGCTGCTGTCACGGATGATGACCCAAGTCACTATATTGGTACGGCTAACCCAAGCATTGATCTTGAAAAAGCGACCAATGGTGAAGACGCAGACGATCCAACTGGACCTGCCATCAATGTTGACGGTCCAGTAACATGGACCTATAGCGTCACCAACACTGGTGATGTCCAACTCACGAACGTTGTTGTTACCGATGACAAACTCGGTGAAATCTGTGTCATTGACGCCTTAGCAGTTGGTGCTACACAAACCTGTGAAGCCACTGGTACCGCCAAACTTGGCCAATACACCAACTTAGGCACAGCCGTCGGATCTCCAGCAGACGCAGCAGGTAATCCAATTGTGGATCAAGCCACTGGCGAAACGCTGGCAAACGTCACCGATCAAGATCGCAGTCACTACATTGGGACTGCCAACCCAAGCATTGCCATTGAAAAAGCAACCAACGGTGAAGACGCCGACGAGCCAACCGGCCCAGCCATCAACGTTGGGGAAGCTGTGACATGGACTTACGTCGTCACTAACACTGGTGATGTTCCGTTGGTCAACGTTGTTGTTACCGATGACAAGCAAGGCGCAATTTGTACCATCGCTACCTTAGGTGAAGGCGCTACAGAAACCTGTGAGTCAAGCAGCACCGCTGACTTAGGTCAGTATGCCAATCTCGGTTCTGTGGTTGGGACCCCAGCAGACAACGCTGGCAATCCATTAGTAGATCAAGCTTCAGGCGAAGCATTACCAAACGTGACAGATGAAGATCCAAGTCACTACATTGGGACAGCCAACCCTAGCCTAGACATTGAAAAAGCAACCAACGGCGAAGATGCTGATGAGCCAACTGGCCCAGCCATCAACGTTGGCGAAAACGTAACGTGGACCTACGCAATTACTAACACCGGTGATGTTGATCTCATCAACGTCGCTGTTACAGATGACCAAATCGGTGCAATCTGTACCATTCCATTGCTTGCTGAAGGCACCACCCAAACCTGTGAAGCTGGCCCAACGCCAGCTGACCTTGGTCAATATGCCAACATTGGGACCGCAAGCGGGACACCAGCCGATGAAAATGGGCAACCAATTGTGGATCAAAATACTGGCGAGCAAATGCCAAACGCAACCGATAGCGACCCAAGTCACTACATTGGGACGGCTAATCCAAGCGTAGACATTGAAAAATCAACCAATGGTGAAGACGCTGACGCCCCAACTGGCCCTGGTGTCA
>JAHDBS010000459.1 GCA_020630225.1 Anaerolineales bacterium
AATACATCTGCAAACTGTGGTGATGGCGATACGGCCAACATCTCTGTGATGCGCTCATCCAAATCTTGAATAGCACCACGTGCCAACCCTTCTTCAAGATCATCGAGGTCATCATTCGTGCTGATGTTGATTTGTGGCTCAGTTGTTGCCGGTTCTGTTGCTGTACCAACCTCAGCCCACTCTTCTGGTAATTCAGCAAGGTATTGGTCAGAGTCAGGTAACTTCAGCAACTGGAATACACGCTCGGCATACATGCGCGGCGTGATCAGCTCATTCGGTTGACCTTGTGAATAGGTGGCGAGGTTCAACGCTTGAAGTTGGGTTTCAATGTCGTCCGGGCGCAGCTCAGGGTAGGTGATCGTCAAGGCGTCATCGCCATAGTCAATCATTTGCTGGAAAAGCCGATTGCTCATCTGTAGCGTTTCGCCGATGCTTGCATCTGTACGATCAATGCCGCGCAGCATTGCAAATTCAACGAGAGTCGTTTCCATCTCAATGAAAAGCTGTTGCCACGCTTGGATGGCGAGGCGCGTCATTTCATTGCGGTTCTTGTCACTACCAAGACCGCTCGGCTCATCTTTACCGTAGATATGGATCGGCAGCGTGTAGGTCATTGCGACCATTTGCACAAACGGTTCTAGATTGGAGGTAGGGATAAGGCTTTGGCCGGCATTTAGTTGCTGAACGCTCAGATCAGAGCCAACAAGAGCATTGGCGCCACCACGATTTGCAATATTAGCCAGCTCATTTTGAACTGCTGTTACATGATCAGCCTTGCCTTTGATGATCATTGAGATCGCAGAAATGGCCGCGTAAACTGTCAACATCATGTCAAGTGCTGACTCGTAGCATTTGGCCCAGTTCAATGCAGAGGTGGCAATTGGTACGCCATCGTTGATCTGGAAGTGATAGATTGGGTTGTTGCGAAAATCGACCTGCGCCCCAGCGTCTGCGTAATTTGCACGGATATCACTACGAATGCGGTTTCGTCCTGGTTGACTATTGAGCGTCCCAAAGCGGATGTCAAAGACCCATTCGTAACGCTGCTTATCATCACCTTTGCGCATCGGGAGCTTGCGCTTATACGCCCAAACGCTGTTTTTGTCGTCGGGATCGGTGTATTTCTCAACGATGTCTTCAGGCTCTACAACACGAATGTAAGTAGATCCTTCAGTGGTGATGAGCTGAAAATAAATCTCAGCGTCGTTCATCAACCGGCGCAACAAATCCATCTGACCGCGCATGCCAAAAATATGCTGATTGATGCGCTGAAATGTTGTTAGAAATCGCTGTGAGTTTTCACCTTGCAGCGCAGTCTCATGGCCTTTCGCATGCACTAGCAACTCAAAGGCACGAACTGAAGCCTTGATAAGTGCAGAGAAGTGATAGTAGTAACGTGACTTTTCACGCGCAGTCTTGATTTTGTCTTCAGGAACAACGCCATTCGTGTTATCGATTGGATCTGTATTCCAGCCAGCAGACCGCAAGTCAGCCAAGTTCTGAGCCGACTCTTTTAGCAGCTTATTGGCTGTCTGGTAGAGTTCTGAATGCTCTTTGCGGAGCATCGTTTCGTTTTCAATCAGCAAGTTTTGCAGGTAGACCTGCTGCTGAACAATTGCGTTATCTAACATTACAGTTGTGATCCTTGCACTGGCGGAATGCCGCCTTTGAAGATAGGTGCGGATTTTTCTTGCATACTCATATTTCCAGCGTTGACAGCTACATACAGCGCCAAAGCTAGTGCCCACCATTTGTCAGCGTGGTGCTTTTCATTTCGCGCTGTGTCGTAAACCACATTGTTGGACGACGTAATGATTTTCTTGATGCTGTGGATTTGGCCGGCCAGTGCCCGTTCGGCTGGTAAACGCACAAGCCCCTTTTGGAAAACCATCTTTGCATTTGTTGCCCACACGATTTTGCTGGGCTGCGTAAACTGAGCACCTTGCATCAACTGTGGCCAACCGGTTTCCATCTTCTCGGCTAGCTGCATTCCTATACCGTTTTTGTCGATCAGTCCACCAACTAGCGGAATAAAGCGCATGATTTTATGTAGCACTTCCTCTTGAAGCTCAAATGATGTGTTGTTCAGCGTAATTGCTAGCCTCAGAGAGTAATCACCTGAGCCAGACACTCCCAGTAAAAAGATTTCAGTTGCATTGTTGGTCCGACCAACGTCCATGCCAAGTGCAAATGCTTTCTCAGCCTTTTTCCCAATTTCACGCTGCAAATTACCAATTGCTCGCAGCGCATCACTAATGTCATTCCCTTCATTCTGCGAGATGATGCAGAAGTAAGGATCTGGGCGCTGTGCCCGTTTGATTTCGTCCCAAGTGATCCACGCCGTGACTTCGTCAACGAATAGACATTCATACTCTTGTTGAAAGTCCTCCAACAGCATCGAGCTATAAATAAGCTTGATGCGATCACGGCCAAATCGCTCGACACGCTGCGCAGTTGTGAGCTTCGGCGCTTCAGCAATTGCAGTTGGCACATCTTTACAGAACGCATATACAGTCCACCACGGGATTGATATCCGTCTGTAGCCGGGGTAGGGCTGGCGGTCTTGACTGAAAATGTCATAGAAGACGCCAGACGCACCCATAGGACTACTGCCCATTGCCAGATTTCCGCCCTTGGAAATAACCGGCAACATGCCTTTGTAAATGTTCTGATCATCGCCAACGTGCGCAAACTCGTCAGCATAGATGTCATATTTGGGATAACCACGTGGTGGCTTGCTCGGTAGAGAGACGATCCGACCACCATTGGAAAATGCGATCTCAGTCGCGTTGTCTACCTCAATCTTGGGTAAATTTGCTTGAGGTAGTAGCGCTCGCATGATTTCACGCGAGTAAGTTAGCTTTTGCTTAGCCTCATTCAGATTGATAGATAGAAATAACGACTTTCGGCCAAGCTGTGAAGCTCGATATAGTGACTTGCCCGCTGCTGTCCATGACCAAGCGATCTGTCGCGATTTGTTATAGATAGCAAGTGTGTTTTCATCATTTAGAAACTGCCGCTGAAACGGCTCCCACTTTGCATCGTCTACATCAGTGGCTTTTGCTAAGTCGAGGAACCCAACAAGCCACTTGTAGCAATTGGTATCGATCATTCATTGCTTGGGTTCGGCGGTGGCGTTTCGCCATTCATTGCAGCTTCATAACGTTTCTGCATTAGGTCGCCAAGCTCTTTGGCTGACATAGTCGCCACCTCAATAGGTGCACCATCTTTCCCCGTGTGCTCATGCCGTTGCCGGCCATAATCTTCTGGGAACCGGCGCTCTGCAATCCATGCTGCGGCTTGCCAAGTGCCACCTTGAGCAGACTTATTGATAATGAGTAGATTGCGTGCTAAACACTCCGCTTCTGCTTTTTTTACAGCATTGAAAAACTCGAAGTATTTGCCAGATTTAGCCTTGCCACCACGCTTCATCCAGTTGTTGAATGTGTCATAAGTGACCCCAGCGTATTGGGCAGCATGTTTATATGTAGAGCCAACGGTTAGCGCTTCTACAACCTTGGCCTGTACATCGTCATTGAGTGCTGTTGGTCTACCCATCGACTTGGCCTCCATATAAGTTGATCATGCCGTGT
>JAHDBS010000460.1 GCA_020630225.1 Anaerolineales bacterium
CTAACTTTTGGAGCCACCCATGCCAATCCTAACCACTACTCTCGGCGCATACCCCAAACCAAGCTATGTTGAGCTACCCGACTGGTTTCAACCTGAGCGCACGAATGACTATGACTTTCAGGAACTGAACCAATATGATGCCGCGCAATTAGCAAATTTGAAGGAGTTGCTAGATCGTGCGACGGCTGAAGTGGTGCAGGATCAAGTTGCCGCTGGTATTGATATTCCAACTGATGGCGAAGTGCGCCGCGAAAGCTATATTCACTATCACTGTCGGCAATTGAACGGCTACAACCCACTAAAGCTAACCGAACGCGTGATGCGAAACGGCAGTTGGATTGCGCCCGTCCCAACCTTTGACGCTCCAATTTCAGCAAAGGCTCCGTTTCTACCAGCCGATTTTGCCGTGGCACAAGCGGCTACCGAGCGCCCCATCAAGGTGACTATTCCGGGGCCACTGACGATTTCAGACTCAACGGCAAACACCTATTATCCAGACGACAAAGCATGGTGTGCAGACATGGCTGCTGCACTCAATGAAGAAGTGTTAGCGTTGGTTGCTGCCGGTTGTAAGTACATTCAAGTCGATGAACCTGTGTTTGCGCGTTATCCTGATCGCGCTCTGGACTATGGTATGGACAACCTCGCACGCTGTTTTGCAAACGTGCCTGCCGATGTTACCAAGGTGATGCATATGTGCTGTGGATACCCTGACAAGTTAGACAACGAAAATTACCCCAAGGCTGACCGCAGCGTGTATTTTGACTTGGTGCAAGGTGTCGAGAATGCAGGTATCAATGCCATTTCAATTGAAGATGCCCACCGCCATAACGACCTGCGCTTGCTTGAGAAGTTTGAAAAAGCAACCGTCATTCTAGGGGTGGTCGCCATTGCGCGCAGCCGCGTTGAAACAGTTGAAGAAATTCACAATCGGCTGCAACAAGCGTTAAATCATATTGATGCTGACCGTCTGATGGCCGCGCCTGACTGCGGTTTAGGAATGCTGCCAAGAGACATTGCAATTGCGAAAATGCGAAATCTCAGCGCGGCTGCCAAGGCCATCTAACTCCTCAAATCGCCGCAGAAATACCCCTCATTTCTCTGTCAGGCATCACAATTTCAAAATAAACGGCAGGCTCGTATCATTCTTTTTATGCATGATCTTCCTGCCGTTTGGCCCACTACTGACCTCATCATCTTTGACTGTGACAGCACGCTTTCTTCAATTGAAGGGATTGACGAGCTCGCACGTTTGACTGGTAAACAAGATGACATTGCTGTGCTAACCAAGCGCGCAATGGAAGGCGATATTCCACTCGAGAGCGTTTATGGTAAACGCTTAGATATTTCCAAACCCACCCTCGCCCAAGTCGAACAAGTGGCACAGCTTTACGCTGACACCACCATGCCGCATGCGCGTGAGGTCATTTCCGCGTTACAAGCCGCAGGCAGTAAAGTGTTCATTGTGAGCGGCGGGTTATATGAACCAGTTCGCCGGTTTGGAGAGTGGCTTGGCGTGCCACGAGCGCATATTCACGCTGTCAAAATGCAATTTGATCAGCTTGCTGGGGAATGGTGGCGCTACTGGGAGCAACCCGGTGGTAAAAACCCAAATGCCAACTATATGGCCATTAGCACATCGCCGTTGGCTGGCACCAACGGTAAAAATTTAGTCATTGATCAAATTCGCGCAGCACACCGCGGGCGCGCCATGCTGATTGGCGACGGAATGAGCGACTTTGAAGCACATCCGCATGTAGATTTATTTGTGGGATTTGGCGGCGTTGTCACCCGTGAACGCGTACAGCACGAATCGCCAATCTATATCACGACGCCAAGTCTGGCATCTATTTTGCCGTTAGCGCTTGGACTAAGAGGCAACACCGCGGCCTCTAAAATGACCTACGATGCGGGTCTGCATGAAATCGCCTCTGGTGCGGTTACCTTTCAAGACCCAGCGCTCAAAGCTGTTTTCGACTCCACCGTACTTACAACCTAATGCATACCGTTCTTATTGCCGATCATCTAGAGGGGAGCGGTCGTACGCTCTTGGAGCAGCACCCCAATATCAATCTATTAGGCCCTTTTTCAGATCCGGCCGACTTTGCTGCTGCACTGACCGCTGCCGATGCGCTGATTATTCGGTCTGACGTTCAAATTGACGCCAGCTTGCTAAACAGCGCCCCACAGCTAAAGGTAATTGGGCGGGCTGGGGCCCGGCTCAACAATGTGGACTTAGACGCCGTCACCGCCAAAGGCATCATGGTCTGCCATGTTCCAGATGCCCACATTGAGGCGGTTGCAGAGCACACCTTGGCCATGCTGTTAGCGGCAGCACGCCATATTCCACAGGCGTTTCAGCAATTACAAACCGATGGCATTTGGGATCGTCATGGCACGTTAGGCTTTGAACTACGTGGTCGTACGCTCGGCATTATTGGATATGGACGGATTGGGAAACGGGTTGCACAACTCGCAGCTTCATTTGGGATGACGCTACTGGCGTATGATGCGACTGCCACACAACCCGAAACCACTGCAGATGTCACCATTGTGCCGCTTGATGAGTTACTCCAGCGCAGTGATGTAATTTCACTACACGTCAGCGTTACGGCTGAAACGAAGTACATCATCAATGCCACGACGCTCGCAAAAATGCGCTCAACCGCTTGGCTTATCAATTGTTCCCATGCCGAACTGATTGATGAAGACGCCCTGCTAGCGGCGCTTAATGAACAGCGTATCGCTGGGGCAGCATTAGATACGCTCATTGAAGAGCCACCATCCCCCCACCATCCGCTTGTGCAACATCCGCTGGCAATGGTTACTCCGCATCTGAATCAAAACACAATCGAGGCGCATGAGCACACGAGTATCACCGTGGCGCAGCAAATTCTCGATGCGCTTGACGGGCGCGATTTCAACAACTTTGTCAATCTACCGTTTACGGCTGAAACTGCCTATAAGCACTATCAGCCATACTTAGTGTTGGCAGAGAAACTTGGCCGACTGCAAGGACATTTGGCCAATCCAGCTCGCATTCGCAAGGTCGAAATTGAAGTCCAAGGCGAAGGTCTCGAAAAATTGGTGCGTCCGATTGCGGTAGCCTTGCTAAAAGGGATGCTACGTCCGGCCAATGGTGTCGCAATTACGTATGCCAATGCGCCCATGATTGCACACGCCCAAGGTATTCAAATGCAGCAAACGTTAGGGTTACGCGTGGTGGACTATCCAAACCTAATTTCATGTCGGGTGCACTGGGATGGCGGGTCACAGACGCTGGCTGGAGTGCTGTTTGCAGGAGACCAAGTGCGCTTAGTCCAATATGGCGACATCCGCATTGATGCTCGTCCTGAAGGCAACATCTTGTTCCTAGAAAACCATGATCGCCCTGGCATCATTGGTGAAGTAGGCACAATTCTAGGCAGCCATCGTGTCAATATTGCCGGTTGGCGCTATGGACGCAACGCAGAAGGCGACCGCTCGGTGTCGTTCATCAACCTTGACTCACACTGTCCGCAAGCCGCGTTGAACGAAGTCAAAGCGCTTGACAGCGTTATTGATATTCGCTATTTGCGGTTGCACTGA